>DAITLT010000409.1:0-2703 GCA_036835505.1 Pseudomonas sp. | reverse complement strand
TTCCTGGCCAAGAACCCCAACGGCAAGATCCCGGTGCTGGAGCTGGAAGACGGCAGTTGCCTGTGGGAATCCAATGCCATTCTCAACTTCCTCGCCGAGGGCAGCGAGTTCCTGCCCAGCGAGCCGCGCCTGCGCACCCAGGTGTTGCAGTGGCAGTTCTTTGAGCAGTACAGCCACGAGCCCTATGTAGCGGTGGCGCGGTTTATCCAGCTGTATCAGGGCCTGCCGGCCGAACGCCAGAAGGAGTACGAGGAGTGCCAGGTGCGCGGCTACAAGGCCTTCAAGGTCATGGAGCTGCAACTGAGCCGCACGCCTTACCTGGTGGGTGAGCACTATTCGATTGCCGACATTGCCCTGTATGCCTACACCCATGTGGCGGACGAAGGCGGTTTCGACCTGACGCCTTACCCGGCCATTCGCGGCTGGCTGGAGCGCGTGGCCAGCCACCCGCGCCATGTCGGCATGCTCGACTGAAGTAGCGACGATAAAAAGGCTATGTCCCAGTTACGTGTTGCACGGCGCTTTTGTAGGGTGGGTTAGGCGCGAGCCACGGCCTGCCCGCAACGCAAAACCCGCCCGCGCCGTAACCCACCATAGCGCTCGAGCGGCAAGCCGCATGGTGGGTTACGCGGCGCCGGGCTTGCGCGGTGATGCAAGCAACCAGCGTCTGCGCCGCTAACCCACCCTACGAATGACCACGCTCCAGAGGCGTAGCCCGGATGCAATCCGGGGGCGGATTTGCAGGGCAACGAGCGTCCCGGATTGCATCCGGGCTACCAAAAGCCATTCCCTTGGCTTAAGTGATCAGCATTAGGCCATGGACCGGTTTTTTATCGACGCGGTGTTTCAGGCAAACCGCTGCTGCAGGTAGCTGGCGATGGCCTTGGACTCGTACAGCCAGGTGCTCTGGCCGTTTTCTTCGATGCGCAGGCATGGCACCTGGATTTTGCCGCCCTGTTGCTCAAGTTCCAGGCGTGCCTGGGGATCGTTTTTGGCATCGCGCAGGGTCATCGGCACGTTCAGCTTGTGCAGGACGCGGCGAGTCTTTACGCAAAACGGGCACGCGCGGAACTGATACAGGGCCAGGCTGGCCGCCGCCTGGTTGACCTGCGCCTGGGCCTCGGGGCTGCGCTGCAGCTTGCGTGGGCGGGTGATGAAGTCGAGGAAGATGATCAGTTGGCCCAGGCCAATTCGTAACGCCTTGATAAGCACAGCGGTGCGCTCCTTGGGTAATCAATAAGGCGCGCAGCTTACCTGAACGGCCGGTCGCTGGCTGGGCAGCTGGTCGCTCGCACGTAGAAAAAAAACCGGCCGCAGCCGGTTTTCAGGGTTCCGCGCCGGCTCAACGCACCAGGCTGAGGAACTCGCTGCGGGTGGCGGCGTTGTCGCGGAACTCACCGAGCATCACCGAGGTGACCATCGATGAGTTTTGCTTCTCCACACCGCGCATCATCATGCACATGTGCTGGGCCTCGATGACCACGGCCACACCCAGGGCGCCGGTGACCTGCTGGATTGCCTCGGCAATCTGCCGGCTGAGGTTTTCCTGGATCTGCAGGCGGCGCGCATACATATCGACAATCCGCGCGACCTTCGACAGCCCGAGCACCTTGCCATTGGGGATGTAGGCCACGTGGGCCTTGCCAATAAAGGGCAGCAGGTGATGCTCGCACAGCGAATACAGCTCGATGTTCTTGACCAGCACCATCTCGCTATTGTCGGAGCTGAACAGGGCGCCGTTGGTGACCTCTTCCAGGCTTTGCTGGTAGCCGCGACACAGGTACTGCATGGCTTTGGCCGCGCGCTTGGGGGTGTCGAGCAAGCCTTCGCGGCCGACGTCTTCGCCGAGTTGACCGAGAATGGCCGTGTAGTTCTGTTCCAGGGACATGCTGTTTCCAATACAAAGTGCAGGCGCGAAGGGTAGGGCGCAGGGGCCTGGCTGGCAAGTCACAGGCGTTTTTTGCCGCTTACCGGCAGCTCGGCAGTGGCGTTGGCCTACTCGTCGCGGCCCTCGAGCATGGTGCGCTTGAGCAGCACATACAGCGCCCCCGTGCCGCCGTGTTTGCCCAGGCAGGAGGTAAAGCCCAGCACCAGCGGGTGCTGACGCAGCCAGGTGTTGACGTGGCTTTTGATCAGCGGGCGTTTGCCGTCCATGCGCGCGGCCTTGCCGTGGGTGACGCGCACGCAGCGAATTTCAAATTTGCCGGCCTCGGCGAGGAACGCCCAGAGGGTTTCGCGGGCTTTCTCCACGCTCATGCCATGCAGGTCGAGGCTGCCTTCGAAGCTGACCTGGCCGGCCTTGAGTTTGCGCATCTGGCCGTCCTGTACACCGTCGCGAGCCCAATAGAGTTCTTCCTCGGCAGCCACGTCGATGACAAACAGATCGGATAGACCGTCGACCGTGACATTTTCCACCCGCAGCGTGGCGGCTTGCCGGCGTTTGGCCAGCAACTGGCGATCGGCTTTGCTTTTGCCGGTGTCGGCGCGGTCGTGAACCAGGGGCTTGATGCCCTGGGTCGCGGATTTGAACAGGTTTAGGTCGTCGTCTTGCATATAGGGCTCCGCCACGGGCCGCCAGTTTAACAGAGCGTTGGCAAACTACCTGAGTTGCCGAGGCGCTGTTCAGCGCCTGCGGCTATATCGCCCGAGGCCTAGGGTCTGTTCCCGTTTCATCGCGAGCCGCGTTGCTGCGAGAAATGGTCC
>DAITLT010000408.1:0-2708 GCA_036835505.1 Pseudomonas sp. | reverse complement strand
CGGCTCAAAGTCTGCGGCAATGGCCTTTGCAGCCGCAGTGTTCAAGCCTGCCTGTTTGGCGAATTCAGGCCAGTTATCCAGTGCGGCGCGCACGTCGGCAATCAAATCCAGAGGGCGACGGACACCGAAACGGTCGGCTTCCACCAGCAGATCCGCGCGAGCAATCGCGCTGAATTTTCCGTTGACGCTCATCAGGTGCTGGTAAGTCCATTCTCCTTTTGGGTTGTATGCATGGGTCACGTCATAAGCCGGAGCGAGCTCCCATGCTTCGCCCTGCTTCAGGCGGAAAGCAAAATTCTTGCTGTGGTCGTCGCAGTTTTTTGCCATGACGTTGAAGGCCATGCGCCGGAAGGCCTGGCTGATCGCTGCGTCGCCCAGCTTGAGCCTGGCGATG
Organism: Pseudomonas sp.; assembly: GCA_036835505.1. Taxonomy (GTDB): domain Bacteria; phylum Pseudomonadota; class Gammaproteobacteria; order Pseudomonadales; family Pseudomonadaceae; genus Aquipseudomonas. The sequence goes on along the minus strand of DAITLT010000408.1, from coordinate 2,314 downwards.
ACCATGAACAGTTGCGCATAGGCATGCGTGGCGCGCTGTTTGTAGTCGAGATGATCCATGGCGCAGAGTGTTTGCATGTGGTGCTTGATGGTGATTTTTTCATCTGCTTCCCGGTCGAAGCGGCGGGTCATGAAATGCGCGCGACCGTTTTCTTCCATTAGCCGGCAATCTGCCATGTTGATTCCTGCTGCCTTGGCCATCAGGTGATAGGCGTATTCGATGCGCCCGTAATCGGCGCTTCCGCCCAACTCCGGGTCTTTGCCTACGCCATCGAATTTGAGCAACCAGTGCTCGAAGCCGGGCGCCGCGTCGAACTGGCCGCTGCGTATCCGGTTCGTCTGCGGGCTCCAGGTGACGACCGCTTTTGCGCGCGCGCCACCGGCGGAAGTGCCGACGCGAATGATATTGGCGAGCGCTGCCCGCGCCTCCATATCGCCGGACAGGTCGCCATGGATCACCTTGCGCACAGCTTCTACCAGAGCCTGCATCTCCAGAGGTTCGGCGCTCTCGCGGTGAGCGCCGCGCGCGGGTTTGAACTCCAGCGCACCCATGCCGCGTTTGCCCATGTAGGCAAGGCGGTCGAGGGTGGTGATGGCGCGTTTTTCCACCCCTTTGCTGGTCATCCAGGCATCAATCAGCGCATTGCCGAAGTCGTCTGGCAGCGCGTCGGCCAGCAATCCGGGAAGGCGTTTGTAGCTGGGCTCGGACAAGTTTGGAAAAGCAAAGGTAGGCCGGGTGTCGGCCAATGGCATGGTGAGTGGCGCGAGGCCTATGCCGCTTCTTCTCCAGGCAGGGTCATAGGCAAACACGTAACAGCCCAGGCGCGGGTCAGGCGCCACGGCTCCGACACGCTTGCCCCAGATGCGTACCTCGATGACTGGAATATCCATCAGCCTTCCTTGGTGTGCTTGGCAGATCGCCGCGCGCGTTGCTGCACTTTAGGCTGGCGCAACAACTCCAGCGGGTTGACGCTGATTTCCGGCGCAAGCATTTCGATGCCCTGGAGATGGTCGAGCGCTTTTAATACGCGCAGCAAAGTTTCCACGGTTGAGCCGTGTCCGCCTTCAAGATTGCGCAGCGCTTTTTCAGAGATACCGGCCTTCTCTGCGGTGCTGCGCTGATCCAGATTGCGATCAAGGCGCAAGCGTCGTAGCCGCTCTCCCAGTATGGCCTGGAGTTCTTCTGGGGTATTAAACAGTAGCGCGCTCATTGGTCATTATGTGCCGGTTAGTTGATACTAAGGCTATTAAGCGGTTATTTTGTGCCAGATTGCTTTATGCCATTAACTTTAAACAGCGTCAAGCGGTATTTTTATGCCGACTAATAGATATTTTTTTTATAACAGGTAAATACATGCCTATTAGTGTTTGCACTTCAGTCTTGTGAGTGTTAATGGGTGTGGTTATGGATAATGATCCGTAAATGGGTGTAATTGGGTGTATTATTGGTTCCATGATTCGAACCGATACTATCCAGATCACACCGGACATCCTGTCACTGATTGCCCGGATTGATGAATTCAAGGGCGCATGGCGCGCCTTGGGTACGCTCGCGCCTGATCGTCTGTCGGCGCTGCTCCGCGTCGCTACCATTGAGAGCATAGGCTCGTCCACCCGGATCGAGGGCAGCAAGTTATCCGACCGCGAGGTCGAGCGTCTGCTATCCAATCTGAAAATCCAGAGCTTCACCAGCCGCGACGAACAGGAGGTGGCGGGCTACGCGAAAGCCATGGAATTGGTATTCACGTCGTGGCAGGACATCGCGTTCACCGAAAACTACATCAAGCAGCTGCATCAGGAGCTGCTCGTTTACAGCGAAAAGGATGCCTGGCATCGCGGCAACTACAAGACCACCTCCAACAGCGTCGCCGTTCTCGTCGAGAGCGACGAGAACGGCGCGCAGATCGACATCGTTTTCCAGACGGCCTCGCCCTTCGATACGCCGCGCCTGATGACGGAGCTGGTCACATGGGTACAGGAGGAACGCACTTCCGGACATCTGCATCCTTTGCTGATCATCGCGCTGTGGGTGGTGGTGTTCCTGGAAATCCATCCGTTTCAGGACGGCAATGGTCGGCTCTCCCGCGTGCTCACGACACTGCTGCTATTGCAGTCAGGCTACGCCTATGTTCCATACAGTTCCATGGAAAGCGTCATCGAGCAGAGTAAGAAAGCTTACTATCTGGCGCTGCGGCAGACCCAAGCGACGATCCGCACCGATGCCCCGGACTGGCAACCGTGGCTGGCGTTCTTCCTGCGCTCACTCGCCGAACAGGTCAGGCGGCTTGAAAAGAAGGTGGAGCGCGAAAAACTTG
>DAITLT010000407.1:0-2709 GCA_036835505.1 Pseudomonas sp. | reverse complement strand
CGTCGATACCGGCGAAACGCTTGAACAGAACGCCTTTGCCTTCCATCACTGGCTTGGACGCCAGCGGGCCGAGGTTGCCCAGACCGAGGATGGCCGTACCGTCTGAAATGACTGCGACCAGGTTGCCTTTGCCGGTGTATTTGTAAGCCAGCTCAGGGTCTCGGGCGATTTCCCGCACTGGTTCCGCCACACCCGGACTGTACGCCAGCGCGAGGTCGCGGGCCGTGGCAGTGGGCTTGGTCAGCTCGACACTCAGCTTCCCCGGACGAGGATTGGCGTGGTATTCGAGAGCGGCAGTTTTCAGATCAGACATGGTGGCATTTCCGCTTGAGGGCTATGAAATAAACGAGGGTCGAGGATACGGCAAGATGACCAAATTTCACAAGACTGCCGGGTCACGCGGCTAGCGCAGGGCTTTCAGCCAGTCGCCGGAGCGCGGCTCGCCTGCGGGATAGAGGCCGTTGAGCAGACGCAGGGTCGCCTCCGGAGCATCCGGCCACTTGCTGGCCGCAGCCAGGGCGGCCATCGTGTCGCCCGCCTTAGCCTGACGCAGATGCACGCGCAGCGGCTGCGCCAACTTGGCCTCGGCGGCAGCCAGCGGACGGAAACTGTTGATCACCTGCATAAAGTGTTGGTCCTCGCTCTCCAGCGAACCACGGCCCTTGACTGCCGCGACAAACTGATAGGCCCGCGCATCCTTGTAGATGATCGCCACACGCTTGGCCGGCGTGCCGGCGATGATCCCGGTATAACCCTGCAAACCACCGCCCTTGAGGGCTTGCTCCTGCACCAGGCGCTGGCCCTTGGCGCGCTGGCGAAGCAACTGATCCGGGCTCAGGCTCGGTTCGGCGGCGTCCATGCTCATGACGACAAAGGCTTGCTGATCGGCGCTGTGGACAATCACCGCATCGGGGCGATTGAGCAGTCCCCAGCCCGCCGGGAAGTCCAGGGCGATGCCCAACTCGGCATGGTAGAAGTGCTGACCGCGGCGCACCCCGGTGGCCGCCGAATCACCGAAGGGCAAACCTTCCAGGTGCTGCAGAAATACCTCGCGATTAACCTCCTGCTTGCCGCCAGCCAGGGCGCGAGCCGGGCCGATCACCTCCTGCAGGCGCCGATCATTGTCCGGGTGACTGTCGAACACCCCGTGGTAGCTGCTCTCGGGCACGGCCTGGCCGCGTTTGGCGGCCTGGTCGCGGGCGAACACTTCCTGATTCTTCAGCACCTTGACCACTTCGATCATCGCCTGCGGGTCGTAGCCGCTACGCGCCAGGTACTGGGCGCCGAGGCCGTCGGCCTCCAGCTCCATGTCCCGGCCGTAGCCGCTGACCACTGCGCTGCCGAGCACATTGGTGACATCCGCCGCGGCGCTGACCCCGGTGCCGATGGCCACCGCCTGGCCGAGAATGCCCCAGGCCGTGGACTGGCTTTGCTGCTGCACGCTATGCCGCGCCGTGACATGGCCGACTTCGTGACCAAGCACCGCCGCCAGCTCAGCCTCGGAGTTGAGGTAAGCCAGCAGGCCGCGATGGATATAGATGTAGCCACCGGGCAGGGCGAAGGCGTTGATGTCCGGCGAATCGACCACGGTGAACTGGTAATTGAGGTTGCTGCGATGGCTGTTTCTGGCCACCCGTTCGCCGACCTGCTGCACATAGGCCTGCAGCTTCTCGTCGGCGTAGCGCGGGTTCTCCTTGAGGATCTGTTGGTTGTAGCGGTGCCCCAGGGCCAGCTCCTGCTGCTCGCTCATCATCACGAAATCGGTGCGCCCGGTGGCCGGGTTGTGGGCACAGCCGGCCAGCAGCGCGCAGCCCAGCAGAGCTAAGACAATTCGCAGACTCATGGCAACTCCTCAAACATGGCCGGATGGCTCAAGGGCAACAACCAGCGCGCCTGGCCGGTTTTTACGCCGCCACGCTTGGCGCGGTCAATCACCCAGCCACGCGCCTCGATCCGCCGACCCGCCAGACGTTGCAGCGCCGCCTGATCGAAGCCGGCCAATTGCGCCGGACTGATACGCAGCACCAGCGGCCCGTGCATCTCGATCCACAGGCCACCACGATTGCGCTGCACCCGCTCAACCCGGCCGCGCAGCACGGCAAAGCCGGAGTTACGCAGTTGCTCGGGCGTCAGAACTGGCGACTTATGCCACAGACCCCGACGGGCTTGCCGCGCCTGCTGCTCGGCAACCCGCTGGCACGCGACCCGAGCGGTATTGGGCGGGATGGCCACCAGGTAGCCCAAGCCCTCGGCCAGCAACTGGGCTTCCAGATTCTGCCCGCGGGCGTCGTAGGCGTGGGCCAGGGTGCGACCGTAATGGTCCTTGGCCTGACTGCCGAGCTGCAAACCCACGCGCCCGTCATTGGCCGCCACCAGTGCCTGCAACCGGCGCTGGGCCTGCACCGCGAACGGCTCGACCGGGCGACCGTGATGGCCCAGCTCCGGCGTATTGACACCGATCAGGCGCACATTGCGGCCATCCTGCAGGCGCAGGGTGTCGCCATCCAGCACCTTGCTGACCCGCACCTGGGTCAGTTTGCCCGGCGCCAGGCACGCAGCCGGTGCCGCCAAGGTGGTCAGCAGGCAAACAAAAAAGGCGCCCACCAGGGACGCCTTTTTCAGTAGTGCGGTACAACCCATGGGGGCTGCCGTCACTGCGCGCAAGCTTACTGCTTGGCGCCGAACATGCCGAAACGCTGCTTGAAGCGA
>DAITLT010000406.1:0-2712 GCA_036835505.1 Pseudomonas sp. | reverse complement strand
AAGATCGAGCCGGACTGGATCGAGCCGCTGGCCGGCCATCTGATCAAGAAGAACCACTTCGAGCCGCACTGGGAGAAGAAGCGTGGCCAGGTGGTGGCCTATGAGCAGATCACGCTATACGGCTTGATCGTGGTCGGTCGCCGCGCCGTGCATTACGGGCCGATTGAGCCGCTATTGGCGCGTGAGCTGTTTATCCGCGAAGGCCTGGTGCGTGGCGAGATCCACTCCCGCGCCCGTTGCCTGAAAGCCAACAGCGAGTTGCTGGAGCAGCTCGACGAACTGGAAGCCAAGGCGCGCCGCCGTGACATCCTGGCCGACGAGGAAACCCTGTTCGCTTTCTACGATGCGCGCATCCCGGCGCATATCCATCAGGCGGCGACCTTCGACAGCTGGTACAAGAGCGAAAGCGCAAAAAATCCGCAACTGCTGATCATGCGCGAGGAGGACGTGCTGGCCCGTGAGGCTAACGAAGTCACCGCCGCCCATTACCCGGACAACCTCCAGCTCGGCGAGCTGCAATTGCCGCTGACCTATCACTTCGAGCCCAACCATCCGCGCGATGGCGTGACCCTGCGGGTGCCGGCGCCGCTGCTGCCGCAGTTGCCGCCCGAGCGTCTGCAGTGGCTGGTGCCTGGGGTACTGGAGGCCAAGTGCATCGCTCTGGTACGCGAGCTGCCCAAGGCACTGCGCAAGAACTTCGTGCCGGTGCCGGACTTTATCAAGGCTGCCTTGGCGCGCATCAACTTTGCCGAAGGTTCGCTACCGGCCGCGCTCGGTCGTGAGCTGCAGCGCATGACCGGCGTACGGGTGCCGGACGAGGCCTGGGTTGAGGCCGCCGAGCAACTGGACAGTCACCTGCGGATGAACCTGGAAGTGGTGGATGCCACCGGTAAGTTCCTTGGCGAAGGCCGAGATTTGGCCGAGCTGTGCGCACGCTTTGCCGAGGCCAGCCAGGCCGCTCTGGCTATTCCGCAAAAGCAGGCGCAACAACCGGTGCAAGCCAAGGGCTTTGCTGAGGTGGCGGCAAGCACCCAGCACAAGATTGCCGGCCTCTCCATGACCGTGTTCCCGGCGCTGGTGGAAGAGGCCGGGGTGGTCAAGGAAGAGCGCTTCTCGACCGCCGCCGAAGCGGACTTCCAGCACCGTCGCGCGTTGCAGCGTTTGCTCCTGCAACAACTGGCCGAGCCGGCCAAGTTCCTCCGTGGCAAGCTGCCGGGGTTGACCGAGCTGGGCCTGCTGTATCGCGACATGGGCCGCGTCGATGCCCTGGTGGAAGACATCCTGCTGGCCAGCCTGGACAGCTGCATCCTCGAAGGCGTCGAGCCGCTGCCGCGCGACGGCGCCGCCCTGGCGGCCCTGGCCGAACAGAAACGTGGCGCCTGGAGCGAGCACGCCGAGCGCCTGGCCAAGCTGACCCTGGAAATTCTCAAGCTCTGGCACGCCCTGCAAAAGCGCTTCAAGGGCAAGATCGACCTGGCCCAGGCCGTGGCCCTCAACGACATCAAGCTGCAGTTGAGCCATCTGGTTTATCCGGGTTTTGTGCGCGAAACGCCGGCCGAGTGGCTCAAGGAGCTGCCGCGCTACCTCAAGGCCGTCGAGCAGCGCTTCGACAAGCTGACCGGTCAACTGCAAAAGGATCGGGTCTGGAGCGGCGAGCTGAACGCCTGCTGGGCGCAATACCAGGCGCGTCTGGCCAAGCATCTGCAGGAAGGCAAGCGCGATCCGCAGTTGCTGCTGTACCGCTGGATGCTGGAGGAATACCGCGTGTCGCTGTTCGCCCAGCAACTGGGCACCAAGCTGCCGGTGTCGGATAAGCGGGTAAGCAAGCAGTGGGGCTTGGTCGAGGGCTAGGGCCAGCGCTGGGCTTGGGCCTTCAAGGTATAACGGCTACAGCGCCAGCAAAAAGGCTATGTGCCTGTTGCGTGTTGCAAGGACTTTGTCTCGGTGCCGATAGTTGCGTTTGACACCGTAGTGAGTTGCCGAAGTTAAACGCTTCGCGATCTAGATCGCTTCCACGGACTTTCAGGCGCCTCGGTCCCCCCGGTCCCGTCAGGAGGCCGAGTGCAGGTGCTGCGTAGAGGGGCATTTGGCAGGGATGCCAAATGAGGAACGATGGGCCAGGGATGGCCCACCGTGACGACCCTCGGAGCAGTGCCGGAACGAGGGAAGTTTCGCGCAGCGAAACCCGGATGCCGGGTGCGCTTTCTCTTTGGTTACTTTCTCTTTCGCGCAAGCAAAGAGAAAGTGACTCGGCGTAAAGCCGAAACCGGTAGTGGCCAAACGCGCAACATATAACGGCTACAGCGCCAACAAAAAGCCCCGCACGAGGCGGGGCTTTTTGTTGATGCCTTACAGCTTAGGCCTGGATTACCGGAATCTTGGCGTTGGCTGCGATTTCACGGAACTCGGCAATCTGGTCGAAGCTCAGGTAGCGGTAAACGTCGGCAGCCATGCTGTCGATGTCGGCCGCGTACGCCATGTACTCTTCGACGGTCGGCAGTTTGCCGGTGATCGCCGCAACGGCTGCCAGTTCGGCAGACGCCAGGTACACGTTGGTCGCGTCGCCCAGACGGTTGGGGAAGTTACGAGTCGAGGTGGAGACCACGGTCGAACCGGTTTCTACCCGTGCCTGGTTACCCATGCACAGCGAGCAGCCTGGCATTTCCATGCGCGCGCCGGCTTTGCCGTAGATGCCGTAGTAGCCTTCTTCGG
>DAITLT010000405.1:676-2748 GCA_036835505.1 Pseudomonas sp. | reverse complement strand
CCTGATTAGCGACATTCCTCAGCCAGCCGAATAAGCGGTGCTGACCGAGGCTGGGTGAGCGAAGCGGCGCGCAGCAGGCGTGCCAAGATGGAGGCGAGATTGAAACGGCGATTGAAGCGGTACTGGGCCTCAGCGAGGTAGCGATGGGCGTACTTGGTGAAGTCGAAGGCATGGTAGGTGCCCTTGAGCGAGGTCTTGAGGTTGCCCAGCAGCGTGTTGACGGCCTTGAACTGCGGCAGCTTGGAACTGCCCTTGCCGCCACCGGTGACGGCGGGCTGGTGCTCAGCGCCGATGATGGTGACACCCCGAAAGCACCACAGCCCGTCGGACACGACAAGGGCCGAGGTGGCCAGCGACTTGGCCGCCCAGATCGCCACCGCCTCGCTGGTGAAGGGTTGTTTGGCAAAGCAGGCGTACAGCGGATGGCCCTCCGGGGTGGTTTGAACCGCGGCGATGAAGGGCACCTTGTTCTTGGAGCCGCGTCCGCGCTTGCCACCCGTGCGCTCGCCGCCGAGGTAGGCATCATCGATCTCCACCCGCCCGTCGAGCACGCGCGAGTCCTCGCGCTGGCGCATGACTTCCATGAGCTTGTGCTTCATCAGCCAGGCGCTCTTGTAGCAAACGCCCAGGTGGCGCTTGAGTTCCAGCGCCGAGACGTTGTTCTTGGATTGGGTGAGCAGGTGCATCGCCACGAACCAGCGCGTCAACGGCAACTTCGTGGCCTCGAAAATCGTGCCGCTGATGACGCTGCATTGGTGACGGCAAGCGCCGCACTGCCAGTAGCGGCGCGCCTCACGCAAAAACGTGCTGTGCGCGCCCGACCCGCAGTCCGGGCAGGCAAAGCCCTGCGGCCAGCGTGCCGCAACCAGCGCCGCCTCGCACTTGTCTTCGCTTCCGTATCGGTCCAGGAACTTGCTCATCGAAAGTCCAGGCTGAAACTGCACTCGGTTCATCGTCATGGCTCACCTCCGCTATCGGTGAGCTCATCTTCACCCCCAGCGGGCTCGCCACGTGAGCCTGCTGAGGAATGTCGCTAATCAGGAACAATAAAGAGATCATTGCGAGCGGCACGAAGAGGCAGATGGCCATGATCGTATTAGGCACCAGTCAAGAGAGGATCTTTGTCGATGATCGCGGCATCCACCTTTCGCTTGAGCCACGCCTGAAGATCGCCGTCGCGTTCCAAGAGAGCGACGATTTCCTGAAGTGTCGCTAGGACAATCACCGCACCTCCTGCCAATGCATTGCGGCATTCCGTTATCGCCGGCGCGGTGAACGCCGTATACGAAACGAATAGGCCGCGAGCTTGCCCTCCTCTACCGAATACGCGCACGAGGTGTGGCGCAATCTCGTTCACGCCTAGAGGAGCATTCCACCACTTCACTTCCACCAGGTAAGAGTGGCCTGCTAGCTCAATGAGCCCATCGATTTGCTCGATGACACCCTCCGAGCACTTACCCCTTATCGTAAACGACTGACGAACAAGCACGTCATGGCACGCAAAGAGTTCATTCAGTACGCCTTCAAGTGCTTTCCCTCGCTTGTGTGCGTCGGGCTCCCCAAATAGTCCATAAAGGTCGTTCTTGACTTTTTCTCGTCGCGCCTTTCGTGCGATTTTCTCGGCCACGGCCGCTTGCTGCTGTTCAACGCGTTGGCGCTTTTCCGCGTCTCGCTCGATTCGCATGCGCGTGAAGCTGTCCTTCACATTGACCAGATCCCTGATCTGGGCAACCAAGCCCCGCGCTGCCGCGCGATCGTTCTCCCAGCAAACAGAGAAGTCATCGAATTCGACGACACGCTTAAGCAGCTCACGCCGAACGCGGAGCCCGTGCTCGCCTTGTTCATTCATCCTCGTCAATAGCTCACGCGCTACGTGGTACTTATTAAACGCGGTCTTGTTCGATCTCAGTAGCTCTTGGTACCGCGCCAACTCCATCTTGGAGACCCCGGCCCCCTGGAAGAACAACAGCAGGTCGTTCTTGGACTTGCAAAGCTTCGGCACGGTATCGATCATCACCTGCAGCAACTCAGGCGGATAGTGAAACGAGATGTCCATCACACTGCCTCGACGG
>DAITLT010000405.1:0-666 GCA_036835505.1 Pseudomonas sp. | reverse complement strand
CTCGACGGTCCTTTGCGCATCAGTCAGGCGGAGCTCGCCGGAGATGAGCTTGGGCAATAGCGAGTCACGTAGGCCGGTGAGCGTGCGGGACTGGACGGCTCGACGCCACATGCTCTCGACAATTGGCCCGACCACAGGGTTCATCGCGCGCAGCAGTGCAGACGGCGGAACGGGCAGCTTCGCGTCCGATAGGTGGTACCGTTGGATATGGCCCATCGTCGTCGCCTTGCCCGCCGCGATGTGCCGGAAGTCGGCGAGGTGCTGATGAATCCCCAGGTAGCAAAGCCACCGTGGATACTTGTCGGAGGTCACCTTGAACAAGTGCTGGTTCAGCGCACCCGGGCCCCCAGCCCATAACCGACACTCCAGCGAGCCGGACCACGAGAACAGGATGTCCCCATCCTGCACGACGTAGTCAACTTCGAGGGCGGCGCTTGCACGGTCTGCGTCGTTGGTGTTGCCGGCTCGCAACTGGGCGATCTTGATCACCGGCAGAAATCGCCCATCTACGGGTGGGTACTTCTGCAACCCAAGGCCGTTCAGCAAGCGTGCAATCTCATCGAGGCTCTTCACCTCCCACCCCTCCGGAATCTCGCCGAGCTCGGAGGCGAGGAGGCGGGCGGGGAAGAGATCAGCGAGGGGCTGGGGGAGGCAAGGGTCGCGGCC
>DAITLT010000404.1:0-2761 GCA_036835505.1 Pseudomonas sp. | reverse complement strand
GTCCCACGAGTATGTGCGGATCAACGCCGAGTACCGCTCCTGATCGGTATTGGCGCCTGATTGTGGGAAACTGGGGGCGCTGCGGCGCCCCCAGTGCGTTGCGCGCGTGATGATTTGCGGTTGAGTCGAAGGAGCGTCCCGATGACGATGCAACTGGTGATAGGCAACAAGCGTTATTCCTCCTGGTCCCTGCGTGCGGCGCTGGTGCTGGAGTTGACCGAGGAGCCCTATGTCGAGGTGTTGATCCGCCTGCGTGAGGCCGATACCCAGGCACGAATTCTGGCCTACTCGCCGACCGGCAAGGTGCCGCTGCTGATCACCGAGGAGGGGCCGGTATGGGACTCCCTGGCGATTGCCGAGTACCTCGCTGAAACCTATCCGCAGGCTCATCTGTGGCCGCGCGGCGAATATGCCCGCGCCGTGGCGCGCAGCGTCTGCGCCGAGATGCACAGTGGTTTTGTCGCCCTGCGTACTCATTTGCCGATGGACCTGGCCCATGATCAGGCGCTGGTGGACACGCCGGCCGAGGCCTTGGCCGATATTGCGCGGATCGTTGCGCTGTGGACCCAGTGCCGCACGCGTTTCGGCGCCGCCGGCGCTTTTTTGTTCGGCCATGCCAGCATCGCCGATGCCTTTTTTGCCCCGGTGGCGGCGCGTTTGCGCAGCTACCGGGTGCAGTTGCCGCCGCTGGCGGCAGACTATGTTGCAACCATTTACCAGTGGCCGGCCTTCCAGCGATGGCGGCAAGCGGCCCTTGAGGAGTCTGCGTGGTGACGCGAGTACAGGTAGCGGCGGCGGTAATCCGTCGGGCCGATGGACATATCCTGCTGGCCAAGCGTGCCGATCAGCAGCACCAGGGCGGGTTGTGGGAGTTTCCCGGCGGCAAGCTGGAGGCTGGCGAAAGTGCCCTGGTCGCCCTGCGCCGCGAGTTGCAGGAGGAGCTGGGCATTGCCGTTACTGCCGCGCGACCGCTGATCAAGGTGCAACACGACTACCCGGACAAGCAGGTGTTGCTGGATGTCTGGGAGGTCAGCGGTTTTACCGGCGAGCCCCGCGGTGCCGAAGGCCAGCCGCTGGCCTGGGTCAGCCCGCGGCAATTGCCGGACTACGACTTCCCCGCCGCCAATCAACCGATTGTGCGCGCCGCACGGCTGCCGGCGCAGTACCTGATCACCCCCGCTGAGCTGGACGGTAAGCCATTGCTGCTGGGCATCCAGGCCGCCATTGCCGCCGGCGCACGGCTGATCCAGCTGCGTGCGCCGAACATGTACAGCCCCGAGTACCGTGACCTGGCGGTGGACGTGGTCGGGCTGTGTGCTGGCAAGGCGCAATTGATGCTTAAAGGTCCGCTGGAGTGGCTGGGGGATTTTCCCGCGGCCGGCTGGCACCTGACCGCCGAGCAGTTGCGTAAGTATGCCGACAAGGGCCGACCGTTCCCGGCCCAGCGTTGGCTGGCGGCCTCCTGTCATAACGCCGAAGAGCTGGCCCTGGCCCGGCAGATGGGGGTGGATTTTGTCACCCTGTCGCCCGTGCAGCCGACCCAGAGCCATCCCGAGGCGCAGCCCCTGGGCTGGGAGGCGGCAGCGCAGTTGATCGAGGGGCTCAACCTGCCGGTTTACCTGCTTGGCGGCGTAAGCCCCGGCGACAGCGAGCGCGCCTGGCAACTGGGCGCCCAAGGCGTGGCCGGGATTCGTGCCTTCTGGCCGAAGTAGGATGGGCTCGTATTCGCGAATCTGCCGGTGCCGCCCGTAGGATGGGTTAGCCGCGCAGCGGCGTAACCCATCAAGGGTGCGCACGATCTGACAGAGGGGTAGCGCTGCGCTTAACCGATCCTAGGGTTTTGGCGCGGCTTGCCAGAGGATCTCCTTGACCTGGGTGCGCAGGCCAATCAACCGTGCGGCCACAAATAGCAGGTCGGAGAGGCGGTTGAGGTAGGCCAGGCTGCTGCCGCCCAAGGGTTCCACGCTATTCAGATGCTGGCAGCGGCGTTCGGCGCTGCGTGCCAGGCTGCGGCACAGATGGGCCTGGGCCACCAGGCGTGAACCGCCGGGCAGGATGAAATTCTGCAGCGGGCCAAGCTCCTCATTCCAGGCATCGATAATCCCTTCCAGGCGCTCGATTTCAGCCTGACCGAGAACCTGATAGACCGGCATGGCCAACTCGCCGCCGAGATCAAACAGGCGATGCTGGCAGGGGCTGAGGGCCTCAATCACGGCGTCCAGGCCTGGGTGTGCGGGTGCCTGCTCGGCCAGGTCGGCAAGCAGCAGGCCAAGCTGGCTGTTGAGGCTGTCGACCTCGCCCATGGCCTCCACGCGCGGGTGATCCTTGGCCACCCGGCGGCCATCGGCCAGGCCGGTTTCGCCGTGGTCGCCGGTGCGGGTATAAATTTTCGAAAGACGATAGCCCATGGTTCAGGTTCCTTGTTCGGCAATGGCCTGCTGCAAGGGCAGGCGCAGGGTGAAGCAGGTGCCGGCGCCCGGCGTGGATTGCGCCTCCATCTGCCCTTTGTGGTTGTTGGTGATGATGAAGTAAGCCACGGACAGGCCAAGGCCGGTGCCCTGGCCGACTTCCTTGGTGGTGAAGAACGGCTCGAAGATGCGCTTGCGCACCTGCTCGGGCATGCCGATGCCGTTGTCCTCGACCTGGATTTCCGCCCAGGGCGGGTTGCGCCGGGTGCGCAGGGTGATCTGCCCCGGCGCCGCGCCGGCGCGCTGGTGAATCGCCTGGGCGGCGTTTTTCAGCAGGTTGAGCAGCACCTGTT
>DAITLT010000403.1:0-2769 GCA_036835505.1 Pseudomonas sp. | reverse complement strand
AACCTGCGCCTGGAAGCCCAGGGCGACTACTTCGCCAACGGCGAAGTGCGCCGCAGCCTCAGCCTCAACCAGCAATGGGAGCTCAGCCAGAACCTCGGCCTACGCCTAAGCGCCGAGCGCCAGTTCAGCCAGCAAACCAGCCCACTCAACGAAGTGCAGCTGGAGCTGAAGTGGTATCACTACTGAGTGGTTACTCGAACAGGGCATCCAGCGCCTGCTCCAGGCGCGTCACGGCGATCACCTGCAAGCCGGGTGGCGCTTCTTTCGGCGCGTTGCCCTTGGGTACGATGGCGCGCTTGAAGCCGTGCTTGGCCGCTTCCTTCAGGCGCTCCTGACCGCTGGGCACCGGGCGAATCTCGCCGGATAAGCCCACCTCGCCAAACACCAGCAGGTCATGGGGCAACGGCTTGTTGCGCAGGCTGGACATCACCGCCGCCAGCAGCGCCAGGTCCGACGCCGTCTCCAGCACCTTGACCCCGCCGACCACGTTGAGGAACACATCCTGGTCGTAGGTGGGAATGCCGCCATGCCGATGCAGCACCGCCAGGAGCATGGCCAGGCGGTTCTGATCCAGGCCCAGAGTGACGCGGCGTGGGTTGGCCATATGGCTGGTATCGACCAACGCCTGCACCTCCACCAGCATCGGCCGGGTGCCTTCCCAGGTGGCCATCACCACGCTGCCGGGGACTTCCTCCTGGGCACGAGTGAGGAAGATCGCCGAGGGATTGGTGACTTCCTTGAGGCCCTTGTCGGTCATGCCGAACACGCCCAGCTCATTGATCGCACCGAAGCGGTTCTTCACCGCGCGCAGCAGGCGTAGACGGCCATCGGACTCGCCCTCGAAATACAGCACAGTGTCGACCATATGTTCGAGCACCCGTGGGCCGGCCAGGGCGCCTTCCTTGGTCACGTGACCGACCAGGAAGATCGCCGTGCCGCTCTGCTTGGCATAGCGCACCAGCAGCGCCGCGCTCTCGCGCACCTGGGCCACGCCGCCGGGAGCGGACTGCAACTGCTCGGTGAAGATGGTCTGAATCGAGTCGATGACCATGACCTTGGGCTTTTCCCGCTTGGCGGTTTCAATGATCACCTCGATGCAGGTCTCGGTCATCACCTTGAGCCGGTCTTGTGGCAGATCGAGGCGTCGGGCGCGCATCGCCACCTGCTGCTGCGACTCCTCGCCGGTCACATACAGCGCCGGCATGCGCACGGCGATGTTGCACAGGGTCTGCAACAGGATGGTCGATTTGCCGATGCCCGGATCACCGCCGATCAGCACCACCGAACCGTCCACCAGGCCGCCACCAAGCACCCGGTCCAGCTCGGCGGAGGAGGTGGAAAAGCGCGGCACTTCCTCGACGCTGACCTCGGCCAGGGTCTTCAGCTGTGCCTGCTCGCCGGCCCAGCCGGCACGCCCGCTGGGGGCGGCGCTGTGGGCCTCGATCAGGGTTTCGGTGAGGCTGTTCCAGGTGCCGCACTCACCGCACTGGCCGGCCCACTTGGGAAAGGTCGCGCCACATTCGGTGCAGCCATACATGCGCTTGGCCTTGGCCATGGGGATCTCCGCGAACCGCAAAAGCGTCGATCATAGCCGCTGCCATGGACGCCGGCATCAGTTGCCGGGCTGCGGGCGCGCCTCGGCCCGTTCGCGCAGCTTCTGCTCGGCCAGTTTGTAGACCACGTAGTACTTGTAGATATTGCCGACGTAATCCACGGTTTCGCGGCCGACGATGCGCGCCGCCGCCTGCTCGACATTGCCGAACCAGACGTTCGGGTCCAGCCCGGACTTTTCCGCCAGGCGGCGAAACTTCATCAGGTTGCCGGGGCCGGCGTTGTAGGCGGCAAAGCTCAACAGGGTGCGATTGACCGGCGTCAGCTCGGGATCATCCAGGTACTTGTCGGCCAACAGGCGCATGTATTTGCTGCCGGCCTCGATGTTCCTGTCCACGCTGGTGTCGATGCCCTTGATTCCCACCGCCGGATCGGCCGCGGTGCTCGGCAACAGTTGCATCACCCCGACGGCCCCCGCCCGGCTGCGCGCGGCCTGGTTCAGCTGGGACTCCTGAAAACCCTGGGCCATCAACATCAGGTGGTCGAAGTCGTAGGTGCCCGCATGCTTCTGGAACACCCCGACCAGCGCCTTGAACTTGGCCATCTCGGCTTGCGAGGTGGCGTTGAGCACGCGCTTGCTGTTTTTGAAACGGCGCAGGGTGATATTGCCAAATTCGCTGCCGATCTTGTGTTCTTTAACGAACGCACTCAGCACCTGCTTGAACTGCGGGCTGCTCTTGCGCAGCGCCCAGCTCAGCTCGCCGCCCTCATGCAAATACACGCCCGCTTGAATCTGCATGTCGGTGTACAGCGGCTGCCACAGCTCGGCGATGTGCTGATCGGCCACGGTAACCGGGAACAACCCGGCATTGACCATTTGCAGCAGGTCCTCGGTTTCCAGGTTCTCATTGGCCGGCATGATTTTCACCGGCGCCAGGCCTTGCGCCTTGAAGCGCTGGTTGAGCGCAACCAGGTGCTCGAAATAGCTGCTGGAGGGGCGCACATAGACCTCCTTGCCGGCCAGCTCTTCGATGCGCTGGAGTTTCGCGCTGCCGGGCGCAGTGACTATCACTTCGCGGATGTCGCGCGCCACCGGGTCGCTGAAGTCGATGGTGCGCTGACGACCTTCGGTGATGGTCAGGCCACCCGCGGCGAGGTCGCCGTCACCGGCCAGCAGCTTGGGCAGCAACTCGTTGCGCGCCGTGGGCAGAAACATCA
>DAITLT010000402.1:2506-2779 GCA_036835505.1 Pseudomonas sp. | reverse complement strand
TCACGCCAGCGCACACGATTGAGGAAGCTCATGCCCAGCAAGGCATCGGTGGGCGACTCACCCTCCAGCACGGCAGCCTCGACGCCGAGCACCTCCAGCGGGCCGACCTTGACCCGATTGAGGTTGACCAGCCAGGCCCGCGCGGTGCCGCTGGCGGTGTTGACCACCATCGGCCGGCCCTGGGCGCGAAAATCGATGCCCAGGCGCCGCGCCTGGCTTTCATTCAGGGCGATCGAGGTGGCGCCGGTGTCCACCAGAAACTGCATCGGCTGG
>DAITLT010000402.1:0-2496 GCA_036835505.1 Pseudomonas sp. | reverse complement strand
GGCAGGTGCCACCGGGGCTTCGCGCTCATCGAGCATCTTGACAAAACCACCCAGGGGAAACAGGGCCAGCACAAATTCCGTGCCGCTGGTTTTGGACTGCCAGCGCAGCAAAGGCTTGCCAAAGCCAATCGAGAAACGCAACACCTTGACGCCACAGGCCACGGCCACCCGGTAGTGGCCGTCGCCACCACGGGCGATGCTGGTCTGGCTCTTGCCCGGCGCGGCAAAACCGGCGCTCGACTCACGGCTAAGGCTGTAGGGCCGCTCCACACCATCCACCCGCAGCACCGCACCGCGACTGTCGGCGCTGATCACCTGAACGCCGCCGGGGCCGGTCTGGCCGACCTTGACCAGCTTGCGCAGGCCATCGACATTGAGCACCGCCGCCCCCGGAAACAGGCCCACCACCTGCACCTGGGTGGCGGCCTGGGCGCTACCGACCAAGGCCAGCAGGCCGGCAACGAGCAGGTGTTCAAGGCGTCCCATGGTGCGGTTCCTGTGCTGAGTCATAGGGGTACTGATCCTTCCAGCGTTTGAAGATGGCACGCAGGCTGCCGTTGCGCAGCAGCACCGCCATGCGTTGTTCGTAGAGCCGCTTGAGCGCCAGCCCGCGCTCGGTGCGGGCAAAGGCCAGGTACAGCGGCAACAGTTGCAACTCGGTGACGCGCAGATCCGCGTGCTGCTCAAGGCTGGCGAGGAGGAAGTCCACCTCGGCGTCGTCGTCGATATAAAAGTCCGCGCGACCCTCGCGCAGCATCGCCGGGATGCCATCGCGGCGCTGCACTTCCTGGTACAGGCCAATGCCGGGCAGTTGGTCCTGGAAGCCATAACCGCGCACCCAGATCAGTCGGTACTTGGCCAGAGTCTGCAGGGTCGGCCTGGGCAGGCGGGCCGGGCCGAGGGCCACCACCCGATCGACGGCATAGGGCCAACGCGGGAAGTCCAGGTCATCCACCTCATCCGGGTACAAGCCCAGGGCGGCATCCACCTTGCCCCGCTGGGCCAGGCCGATGGCGCGGGTGTACGGCTCGCTGCTAATCCGCAGCTTGACCCCCGCCGGCTCGAACACGGCGCGCAGCACATCCCAAGCCAGACCGGAGCCATCGGCATTGCTATGCGCTTCCCAGGCTTCGCCAGCCACCAGAATGTGCGTCGGCGCCGGCTCCAGCGCCACGGCCGTGCAGCTCAACACTCCGCCCACCAACAGCCCCAGCCAACGCCCCTGCATGGCGACTCCGCTCAACTCAACCCGTGAATGACCAGTTGCAAGCTTAGCCAGGCAAACACCCCGGCCAGCACATCATCCAGCATGATGCCCACTCCACCATGGACGTGCCGATCAATCCAGCGAATTGGCCACGGTTTGACAATATCGAACAGGCGGAACAGGACAAATCCCAGCAGCAGCCACTGCCAGCCGGCCGGCACCAGCCAGAGGGTGATCCACACCCCGACCAGTTCGTCCCAGACGATGCCGCCGTGGTCATGCACGCCAAGATCGCGGGCCACCTTGCCGCACAGCCAGCAACCGAACAACGTGGCCAGGCTCAGCATCAGGCCATAGCCCCAGGCCGGCAACAATTGCCACAGCGGCACAAACCCCAGGGCCAGCAACGAGCCCCAGGTGCCAGGCGCCTTGGGCAGAGTGCCGGAGCCGAAGCCAAAGGCGAGAAAATGCCAGGGGTTACGCCACACCGAGGCTGGCGCCTTATTTATCTCAGTCACCCGAACTCCCGAAATGTTGATAGCCGTGGCGGGGCGGGGTCATCACCCGGCCCTGTTCATCGAGCACTTGCACGCCCTGCCCGGCCACTACCCGACCGATCACCGGCAACGCCCAGCCGGCGGCCTGCAAACCCGGCAGATACTGCGCGGGCAGAGTAAAGGCCAGACGGTAATCATCGCCACCACTCAAGGCGCAATGCTGCGCCGCCGGCAGGCTGAGCAAGGCCAGGATCGCTGGCGACAAAGGCACGCGAGCCAGCTCAATCTGCAACCCCACGCCAGAAGCCGCGGCGATATGGCCGCAATCGGCCAGCAAGCCATCGGAAATATCCAGCGCCGCCGAAGCCTTGCCGCGCAGTGCCTGGCCCAGCGCCAGTTGCGGCCTGGGCGACCAGTACTGAGCCAGCAACGCTGCCGCCACCTCCGCCGGCGCTCGCTGCTGGCCCAGCACCAGGGGCAAGGCCGCTGCCGCATCGCCCAGGCTGCCACCGACACACAGTAGATCGCCGACCTGGGCGCCGCTGCGCAGCAACGCCTGACCCCGCGGCAGGCGACCGAACACCGTAACCGTCAGGCTCAAGGGCCCGCGGGTGGTGTCACCGCCGATCAACGCCAGACCGCACTGCTCGGCCATCTGATTGAGCCCACGGGCAAAGCCCTGCAGCCAATCATTCGTTGCCTGCGGCAGACACAGCGCCAGGGTAAAACCGAGCGGCGTCGCGCCCATGGCTGCCAGATCGCTGGCCGCCACGGCCAACACGCGCTGGCCGA
>DAITLT010000401.1:0-2782 GCA_036835505.1 Pseudomonas sp. | reverse complement strand
CGCCGCATTGCTCGAACAGGGCGCAGATTGCTGGCGCCTGGCGCATTTGTGCGTGCGCCAGATCACCCGCCAGCGCGGCGTCGGCCGCCGCCTGCTGGATGAAAGCCAGCGCCTGGCCAGCGCAGCCGGCCTGCCGCTGCACCTCGCCGCGCCGGCCGGTCATCTGGCAAGCCAGGCCCTGGCCGCCCGCACCGGCCTGCCGCTGGAGAGTTACTGAGCCACACCCTGCATCCCTGTCGCCCTAGGGAACCGCGCCAGCACTTTGCCCTCCAACACTACTGACTCGTGGTCGCCAACCGTGGTCCGCCCATTTGCCATCTGCCGATGGTGACGCGCACGGCCGACGGTATACTCGCGGCCTCACCTGTATGGCCCTCACCACAAGGATTCGTCCATGAAAGCGCTCGGCAAAGTTCTGGGTCTGATATTTCTCGGATTATTGCTGCTGATTGTCGCCCTCGGCTTCGTCCTCACCCAACTGTTCGACCCCAACGACTACAAGGACGAAATCCGCCAACTGGCCCGCGACAAGGCCAACCTGGAGCTGAGCATCAACGGCGATATTGGCTGGAGCCTGTTCCCCTGGCTGGGTCTGGAGCTGACCGACACCACCCTGGCCAGCGCCGCCACGCCGAGCAAACCCTTTGCCGACCTGCGCCTGCTCGGCCTGTCGGTGCGCGTGTTGCCGCTGCTGCGCAAAGAAGTGCAGATGAGCGACATCCGCATCGACGGCCTCAACCTGACCCTGCAGCGCGACGAACAAGGCCATGGCAACTGGCAGGACATCGGCCGCCCCGCCAAGCCGGCCAAAGCACCGGATGCCGACTCAGCTCCCGCCAGCCCGGCAACCGCCAGCAGCACCGCAGCCACCAGCCAGCCGCTGCGCCTGGACATCGACAGCCTGACCCTGAGCAACGCGCGCATCGACTACCGCGACGCCAAAAGCGGCCAGCAGTACAGCGCCGAGAATATCCAGCTGAGCACCGGCGCCGTGCGCGAAGGCGCCAGCATCCCCGTGCAACTGAGCGCCTTCTTCGCCAGCAATCAGCCGGTGCTACGCGCCCGCGCCGAGCTGCAAGGCCAACTGCGCTTCGACCGCGCCCTCAAGCGCTACCAACTGGAAGATTTGAAACTGTCCGGCGAAGCCTCGGGCGAGCCCGTCCAGGGCAAGACCCTGACCTTCGCCACCCAGGGCCAGTTGCTGCTCGACCAGGCGGCGCAGATCGCCGAATGGAACGGCCTGAAACTATCGGTCAACCAGTTGCGCGCCCTCGGCGAACTCAAGCTGCGCAACCTGGACAAACAGCCGGCCCTGGAAGGCGGCCTGTCGATTGCCCAGTTCAACCTGCGCGAGTTTCTCGACGGCATTGGCCAGCCCGTCCCGGCCATGAGCGACAGCAGCGCCCTGGGCAGCGTCGAGCTGGTCAGCCGCCTGCAAGGCAGCGCCAACAGCCTGACCCTGCAAGAGCTGACCCTAAAACTGGACGAAAGCACCTTTACCGGCAACCTGAGTGTCAGCGACTTCGCCAAGCAGGCCGTGCGCGCCCAGCTCAAGGGCGACCGCCTGAACCTCGACCGCTACCTGCCGAGCGCCAGCAAGGAAGGTGCCAGCGCTCGGCAGAACGAGGTGAAAAACACCCTGGCCGCGGCCGGCCAGGCCGGTACCACCGACCTGCCCCAAACGCCCAGCCAACAGGCCTGGAGTGAAGCCAGCCTGCTGCCCATCGAGCGCCTGCGCCGCCTGGATGCCCAGCTCGACCTGAGCCTGGGGCAGTTGACCCTGAAACAACTGCCGATGACCGATGTCAGCCTCAAGGCCAGCGGCAAAGGCGGCCTGCTCAGCCTTAGCGAACTGCGCGGCGAGCTGTACAACGGCAGCTTCAAGCACAGCGCCAGCCTCGATGTGCGCCCGGACAGCCCGCAGCTCAAGCTGCAGAAAAACCTCAGCCAGGTAGACGCCGCCAAGCTGCTCAACGCCCTGGGACAAAAACCCACCCTCACCGGCACCCTCGACCTCAACGCCGACCTGCAGACCCAAGGCAACAGCCAAAAGGCCTGGGTCGATAACCTCAACGGCAGCGCCCACTTCAACCTGCACGACGGCGTACTGCGCAACGCCAACCTCGAACAGCAACTGTGCCAGGCCATCGCCACCCTCAACCGCAAAAGCCTGGGTGCTGAGGCGCGCGGCAAGGACACCGCCTTTGAGTCCCTCAGCGGCAACCTGAGCATCGCCAACGGCGTGGCTTACAACCCCGACCTCAAGGCCCGCATCCAGGGCCTGAGCGTGAACGGCGACGGCAGCCTCGACCTGCGCGTACTGGGCATGGACTACCGCATCGGCATCATCATCGAAGGCGACAAGAGCGAAATGCCCGACCCGGCCTGCCAGATCAACCCACGTTATGTCGGCCTCGAATGGCCGCTGCGCTGCCGTGGTCCGCTGGAGCTCGGCGCCAAAGCCTGCCGTGTGGACAAAGAGGGCCTGGGCAAGGTCGGCGCCAAGCTGGCCACGGAAAAACTCGGCGAGAAGATCGAAGAAAAACTCGGCGACAAAGTCAGCCCCGAGCTGAAAGACGCCCTCAAGGGCCTGTTCAACCGATGACACCTGAGCAATTCGGCAACGCCGTACTCGACTGGTACGACCAGCACGGGCGCAAAGACCTGCCCTGGCAGCAAGGCATCACGCCCTACCGGGTGTGGGTCTCGGAAATCATGCTGCAGCAGACCCAGGTCAGCACCGTGCTCGGCTACTTTGGCCGTTTTATGGACGCCCTGCCCA
>DAITLT010000400.1:0-2794 GCA_036835505.1 Pseudomonas sp. | reverse complement strand
CCACAACCGGTCATTCGATACGATCACTGTACGCGTGACCGCGTCGCCAAATTCGAGAATGCGCTCAATGACCACTTCTTCCACTGGCTGCTTGGTCATTGTTTGCAATACCCGCGGCGAACCGGATGTCAATGCGCAGCAATCGGCTCTCGTCGCCCCACGACCCATCACTGAGAAACCTCGCGGACTGCAGCGGTGTCTGGCTAATTCTTTTTTGGCGCAACCGGCGCCGGCGCATCAGGCTGTTGCGCGCCGCCCTTGAAGAGCTGGCCAAGGGCGCTGCCGATGCGGGCGCCGATGTCGGTGCCAATGCCGGGCAGCACCGCAGTGCCGATGGACGCGCCTCCGAAGGCCCCCGGTGGCATCGAAGCTTTCGGCTTGTCGACTGGCCCGCTCACGGTGAAGGGCACGCCGGTCGTGCCCTCGACGAGGTACAGGTTGCCGCTGGCTTCGACCTGACGGTTGTAGACCGTGGCCTCGCCCGTGGCGGTGTACTTGCCGGCGCGGGCCTTGACGCCGGTGTAGGTGGCGCGCATGCCCTTATCGGTGTTCTGCGTGTCCAGCTGGCCGGTGAGCTCCTGCAACGCTGTCTGGCCGTCGCGCTCTTTGCCGCGCGTGCTGATGGCCTTGTCCAGGTCAAAGTGCAATACCGTTGCGGGATCGACCGAAAACGTGGTGCGCGTATGCAGCGAGCGTGCCAGCTCGCCCACCGATTTGCCGTGCGCGGACAACACTGTCTGTCCCGAGCCCCTGCCTCCGACGGGTGACCGGCGGTTGAATGAGCTCAACGCACTGGCGACCTCAATGCCAAGCGGGGCCAGCTGGCCGCTGAGGTGCATGAGGCCGTTGGCGGCGGTCTTCAACTCAACGTTGCCGTGCGCCGTGCCGCCGCCGACATGGATGCGCGTCTGCCAGCGGTCGGCATCGGCTTCGCGCGTCAACGTCAGCGTGAAGGCGGGCTTGATGTCGGGGCGACGCAATTCGGCATGGCGTGGGCGCCAGTGCGGGTCGAAGTCGATCTCGCCGTCATAGGCAACGGCGATGCCGCTGTAGGAGATCCAGGTCAGGTTGCGAAACTCGAAGTGTTGGAGCGGCACGCCATCGTCCGCATCGAGCTCGCTCGCGCCCGGTTTGGCGTGAAAGGCGCGCACCGAGTTGCGCGGGAAAACTGCGTCTTCGATGTCGATGCGCTCAAACACAAACCTGCGGTGAAGCAGCACACGCGCCTTGGGATACGCGTTCAGCTGCCGGATGACCACCGGTTGCGCCTGCTGCGTGCGAAAGTCGTCGACCACGATAACGGGTCTTGGCAGCCACGCCCAGTGGGCAGAGCCGATGGTTACCTTGACGCCCAGCTGTTCTTCGGCCTCGGCCGTGAGCCGGGCGGCAAGTTCTTCGTCGGTGGGCAGCCACCAGGCCACGGCAAGCCACGCCGCGCCCAGCACGGCAGCTGCAATCCCCAGGCCGACTGCCCACTTTTGCCCGCGCTTCATGGATGGGTACCTTAAGGCCTGCACGCCAGCGTTGGTTGTTGGCGGGCGCTGTCATACGTTGCGCGGTTGCACGCCTAGATCGCGGGTCTGAATGGGAAAATCTATCCCGTTCACCCGCTCAGCGCGATCCTGTGCGTGAACGAAACGCCTTCGTGAATGCTCCGAGACCAGCATTCGACACGCCGGCAATAATAGGCCGAAGCACTAGACAATGATGTGCGCTGGTTAACATAGCGTGTAATTGTCTTGGGGAACGACTTGAATGGGGGTGTGCCGTGAAGCAGTCCACCCCGCAACCAATGAACGGCAGCTTTCAGGAAACGCTACCGGCAGTAATAGGTCCGTTTGCGACTATCGGGCGACGGTCGCTTCGCGGCCAGAACCGGACGGTCGCCGTCTGCTCCAAGAACGCCCGCTCCCCTTTCTTCACGAACCATTATGGTTTCGTTGTGGATTACCTGGCTGAGGCTCTGCGAGAACTTAGGAAGTACTGCACCCTTGCGGCGTTGATATCTCGTTCTTTCAGTGCGTCTGGACGGAGATTGCATCCAAGGGAATAGAAGAGGGCGTGTGCGAGTATGTCTGCGATAGCATGCATGCTCTGGACGCAGGCCGTCACGTGAGCGCCGATCTTAAACAAGCACTCTTGATACTTGTCCCGGTGTTCGTCGCGTGCTCCGAGCATAGCCGGAAACAGTTCATTCGACTTGAAGAGCTCATCGATGTCAGACGCCAGTAGATCTACTGCCTCGTGGTAGTGAAAGCGAGCGAATTCCCGACGGTCAACGATAGAACCAATGCTTTGCCGAGCAAGCTCAAGTTGATCGAGTCCGTATCGGGTGCGAATCAGTTGTCTGGTCTCGTTGAGGTCCCACATTGCTTGGCGCTCTAATCGGGATAGGGAGAAGCCTCACGGCTCTCCCGGAGCGGTTCGCCAATGGCCCTCCCGGTCGAATCTGGCAAAGAAGGTGCTGCGAACCTCGCCGGATAAGCTTACTCTTCGTTGAGCCATGCTGGCCACACCGACGGTCAATGCCGAGCAACCGCTTTTTTGTTGCTCCTGGTTCGGTTCGGGTCAATTCCGGCCGATCCGGCCACCGATTGAATCTCAGTCCGGTGTCTTGCTTGCTCCGGGTAGTCGCGCTTGACGCACCTGAGCCCCGAGAATGTTGCGCCGCGGAAGAGCGCAGCCATTCGGTATAATCCCTGCAGCCGGGTCGTTAGCTCAGTCGGTTAGAGCAGCGGACTCATAATCCGTCGGTCGTTGGTTCGAGTCCAACACGACCCACTCACGATCGGCA
>DAITLT010000399.1:0-2816 GCA_036835505.1 Pseudomonas sp. | reverse complement strand
CAACGCAGAGAGCATCAGCGTATTTCGCCGGCACCCAGCAACGCAGAGAGCATCAGCGTATTTCGCCGGCACCCAGCAACGCAGAGAGCATCAGCGTATTTCGCCGGCACCCAGCAACGCAGAGAGCATCAGCGTATTTCGCCGGCACCCAGCAACGCAGAGAGCATCAACGTTTGGGCGGCCCCGGCGACTGCGCTACAATCCACCGCCTCGACAACCGACATGACCGCCCAGAGGTACGCCCATGGTGCACAGCATGACCGCCTTCGCCCGTACGGAACGGGCCGGCACCCACGGCACCCTGAGCTGGGAACTGCGCTCGGTGAATCACCGTTACCTGGAGCCCCAGCTGCGCCTGCCGGAAGCCTTCCGCGACCTCGAAGGCAGTGTGCGCGATGCCCTGCGCCAGGGCTTGTCGCGCGGCAAGGTGGAATGCACCCTGCGCTTCACTGAAGAATCCACCGGCAAGGCCCTGCAGCTGGACCGCGAACGCGCCGCCCAACTGATCAGTGCCGCCGAGAGCATCGCCAGCCTGATCAAGCAGCCCGCGCCCCTCAATCCCCTCGAAGTGCTGGCCTGGCCCGGCGTACTGGTGGCCGATGGCACCGACCCGCAGGCGCAAAATGCCGAAGCCATGCAACTGTTCAACCAGGCCCTGGATGAGCTAAAAAACGGCCGTGGCCGCGAAGGCGCCGAGCTGGCCAAACTGCTCAACGAGCGCCTCGACGCCATGACGACGGAAGTCGCCACCTTGCGCGAGCTGGTACCGCAGATGCTCGCCACCCAGCGGCAGAAGATCCTCGACCGCTTCACCGAGATGAAAGCCGAACTCGACCCCCAACGCCTGGAGCAGGAGCTGGTGTTGCTGGCGCAGAAGAGCGACGTGGCCGAAGAGCTGGACCGCCTCAGCACCCACGTCAGTGAAGTGCGCCGCGTGCTCAAGGCCGGCGGTGCCGCCGGGCGTCGCCTGGACTTCCTCATGCAGGAGCTCAACCGCGAAGCCAACACCCTCGGTTCCAAAGCCTTCGACCCGCGCAGCACCCAAGCCGCAGTAAGCCTTAAGGTGTTGATCGAGCAGATGCGCGAACAAGTCCAGAACATCGAATAAAAACTACTGCGCTAGGCTATGCCGCGTTGAAATCAGGCTCACAGTCCTTAGACTGAACGCACTTCAGTGCGGCCCCGAAGGGGCGAGTGAAGCGAGTCAAATGCTCATTTACAGTCGTAAACTCCGCTTTCTCGCCTGATTTCGCCTTGCCTAGCCGTCGCTCGCTACGTTTTTAAAGACCTAATTGAAAAACCGCCAGCCCCGGGAAATTCTTATGGCCACCACCGGCACCCTGTATATCGTTTCTGCCCCCTCCGGCGCCGGCAAGACCAGCCTGGTCAAAGCCCTGATCGAGGCCCAGGAACAAATCCGCGTATCGGTCTCGCACACCACCCGCGTCATGCGTCCGGGCGAGGTCGACGGGGTCAACTACCACTTCGTCGCCCGCGAAGCCTTTATCGAAATGCTTGAGCGCGACGAGTTTCTCGAACACGCCGAAGTGTTCGGCAACCTCTACGGCACCTCGCAGCGCTGGCTGGAGCAGACCCTCAAGGAAGGTTACGACCTGATCCTGGAAATCGACTGGCAGGGCGCCCAGCAGGTACGCCGCCTGATGCCGCAGGCCAAGTCGATCTTCATTTTGCCGCCGACCCAGGAAGCTCTGCGCCAGCGCCTGGACAACCGCGGCCAGGACAGCGACGAAATCATCGACGGGCGCATGCGTGAAGCAGTCAGCGAAATGAGCCACTACGTCGAATACGATTACCTGGTGATCAACGACGATTTCAAGGTCGCCCTCGACGACCTGAAAGCCATTTTTCGTGCCAATCAGCTGCTGCAAAACCCGCAACAACAACGCCACGCGGATTTACTCAGCCAGCTGCTGGCCTGACGCCGCACCAGCCAGGCCGCTGCCTGCAGCCGCTTTCGGGCGGCTGGTAGCGCGCTCGCGGCCAGCCCCGACACAAACAACGCTTCCCTTAAGGCGGGTGATTTTTTAGACTATCCAGTCCGCTCGCCCATTTGGGCACAGCTTTATCTCGCTATTTGCTACGAGGAACACCATGGCCCGCGTTACCGTTGAAGATTGCCTGGAGAACGTCGCTAACCGCTTCGAGCTGGTCATGCTGGCCACCAAGCGTTCCCGTCAACTGGCCACCGGCGGCAAAGAGCCCAAGGTAGCCTGGGAAAACGACAAACCCACCGTAGTAGCCCTGCGCGAAATCGCTGCCGGCCTGGTGGACTATGACGTCATCGCTCAAGACGACATCGTTGAAGACGAACCGCTGTTTGCCACATTCGAGGACGAGGCCAACGAGGCCTTGTAAGTCCATGGTGGGTCGACGTCGTACGGTACAGAGTCCCAGAGCACGGCAGGAGCATTGCACTTGCCGAGCATAGACAACCTCGCCGAACGACTTTCGACCTACCTCGGCAGTGACCAGGTCAACCTGGTCCGCCGCGCTTACTTCTACGCCGAACAAGCCCACGACGGCCAACGCCGACGCAGCGGCGAAGCCTACGTAACACACCCGCTGGCGGTCGCCAGCATCCTCGCCGACATGCACATGGATCATCAAAGCCTGATGGCCGCGATGCTGCATGACGTCATCGAAGACACCGGAATTGCCAAGGAAGCGCTCACCGCGCAATTTGGCGAAACCATCGCCGAACTGGTCGATGGGGTCAGCAAACTGACCCAGATGAACTTCGAAACCAAAGCCGAAGCGCAAGCGGAAAACTTCCAGAAAATGGCCATGGCCATGGC
>DAITLT010000398.1:0-2829 GCA_036835505.1 Pseudomonas sp. | reverse complement strand
CGCAGCAGTGCCTGGGAGTAGCTGCGACGGTGGAAGCTGCCAGAGAGCAGAAGAAAACTCATGGATGGGACGCTCTAGTGGTACGGGACAAAGGCTATTGGCAGTGATTAAGCCTAGATACGAAAAACCCGGCAATCACTGCCGGGTTTTTTGTGTTGCGGTCAGCGCTTAGCCGGCCACCAACACGCGGATCGCCTCCAGGCGCAGGGCTGCCTTGTCGAGCATGGCCAGGCCTTGCTCACGGCGCTGGCGCAGGGCGTCCAGCTCGCTGTTGCGCACGCTCGGGTTGACCGCTTGCAGGGCGGTCAGGCGCGCCAGCTCTTCCTCGGTGTCGGCGGCCAGGCGTTGCTTGGCCTCGGCCACGCGCTCGGCGTGACGCGGGGCAATTTTGGCTTCGCCGGCGTTGATCTTCGGATTGAGCACATCGCGCTGGGCCTGGACGAACTTGTTGGCGCTGGCGCGTGGCACGCCTTCCAGTTGTTCGTTGAGCTTGTCGAAGGACACCTTGCTGGCCAGGTCATTGCCGTTGCTGTCGAGCAGGCAGCGCAGCGCCGCTGGCGGCAGGTAGCGGCCCAGTTGCAGGGCGCGCGGGGCGACCACTTCGCTGACGTAGAGCAGCTCGAGCAACAGGGTGCCGGGTTTCAGCGCCTTGTTTTTCAGCAGCGCCACCGAGGTGTTGCCCATCGAGCCGGACAGCACCAGGTCCATGCCGCCTTGCACCATCGGGTGTTCCCAGGTGAGGAACTGCATGTCCTCGCGCGACAGCGCCAGGTTGCGGTCGTAGGTGATGGTCACGGCTTCGTCGTCGCCGAGCGGGAAGCTGGCATCCAGCATTTTCTCGCTGGGACGCAGGATCAGGGCGTTCTCGGAATGGTCTTCGCTGTCGATGCCAAAGGCGTCGAACAGCGCTTCCATGTAGATCGGCAGGGCGAATTCGTCGTCCTGTTCGAGAATCGCCTCGACCAGCGCCTCGCCTTCGCCAGCGCCGCCGGAGTTGAGTTCCAGCAGGCGGTCACGGCCGGCATGCAGCTCGCCTTCGAGACGCAGGCGCTCGGCCTGGGCTTCATCGACCAGCGCTTGCCACTCGCCATCATCACCGGCTTCCAGCAGCGGCAGCAGGCGCGGACCGAACTGGTGCTGCAGGGCGTTGCCGGTCGGGCAGGTGTTGAGGAAGGCATTCAGGGCCTGGTGGTACCACTGGAACAGGCGCTCTTGCGGGCTGGTTTCCAGGTACGGCACGTGCAGTTGGATGCAGTGCTTCTGGCCGATCCGGTCGAGACGGCCGATGCGCTGCTCGAGCAGATCCGGGTGGGCCGGCAGGTCGAACAGCACCAGATGATGGCTGAACTGGAAGTTGCGACCTTCGCTGCCGATTTCCGAACAGATCAGCACCTGGGCGCCGAACTCTTCATCGGCGAAGTAGGCGGCGGCGCGGTCGCGTTCGAGGATGTTCATGCCCTCGTGGAACACCGTGGCCGGGATGCCGGAACGCACGCGCAGGGCGTCTTCCAGGTCCAGGGCGGTTTCGGCGTGGGCGCAGATGACCAGAACCTTGGTTTTTTTCAGCATCTTCAGGGTGTCGATCAGCCATTCGACGCGCGGGTCGAAGCGCCACCAGCGCTCTTCGTCGCCGGTCTCGGGCTGGGCCTGGTAGCTGACTTCCGGGTAGAGGTCGGCGTGTTCGCCCAGCGGCAGTTCCAGGTAGGCGTCCGGGCAGCTCAGCGGGTAGGCGTGCAACTGACGCTCGGGGAAACCCTGCACCGCCGAGCGGGTGTTGCGAAACAGCACGCGGCCGGTGCCGTGACGATCGAGCAGCTCACGCACCAGGCGTGCGCGGGCGTCGTCGTCACCGCCTTCGACGGCGGCCAGCAGCTCGTCGCCTTCGGCACCGAGGAAGCCATGAATGGCGGCGCGGGCCTGCTTCGACAATTTGCCTTGATCGAGCAGTTCCTGCACGGCTTCGGCCACCGGCTGGTACTGCGCGCTTTCGGCGCGGAAGGCCGCCAGGTCGTGGAAACGGTCCGGGTCGAGCAGGCGCAGGCGGGCGAAGTGGCTGTCCAGCCCCAATTGCTCAGGCGTGGCGGTCAGCAACAGCACGCCGGCGATCTGCCGGGCCAGCTCTTCCACCAGTTGATACTCGGCGCTGGCTTGCTCGGGGTGCCAGACCAGGTGGTGGGCTTCGTCGACCACCAGCAGGTCCCAGTCGGCGGCCAGCAGATGGGCCTGGGCGCGATCGTCGTCGCGCAGCCATTCCAGCGCCACCAGCGCCAGTTGGCTGTCTTCGAAGGGGTTGTCGGCATCGCTCTCGGCGCAGCGCTCGGCGTCGAACAGGGCGACCTGCAGATTGAAGCGCCGGCGCATTTCCACCAGCCATTGGTGCTGGAGGTTTTCCGGCACCAGGATCAGCACGCGGTTGGCGCGGCCGCTGAGCAACTGGCGATGGATCACCAGGCCGGCTTCGATGGTCTTGCCCAGACCCACTTCGTCGGCCAGCAACACGCGCGGGGCGCTGCGGTCGGCCACTTCGCGGGCAATGTGCAACTGGTGGGCGATCGGTTGCGCGCGCACGCCACCCAGGCCCCAGAGCGAGGATTGCAACTGGCGGCTGGTGTGGGCGAGGGTCTGGTAGCGCAGGCTGAACCAGGCCAGCGGATCGATCTGCCCGGCAAACAGGCGGTCGCTGGCCAGGCGGAACTGGATAAAGTTCGACAGCTGGGTTTCCGGCATGCTCACCGGCTGATGCTGGGCATTCAGGCCGTGATAAACCAGCAGGCCGTCGACGTCGTCGACTTCCTGGACGGTCAGCTTCCAGCCTTCGAAATGGGTGAT
>DAITLT010000397.1:0-2830 GCA_036835505.1 Pseudomonas sp. | reverse complement strand
GCAGGGTGGCGATCTGCTTGTACTTCTCCGGCTCCAGGTAGCGGAAGGACAGGTCCTCCAGCTCCCACTTGATATGGCCGATACCCAAGCGATGGGCCAGTGGCGCGTAGATATCCGCCACCTCGCGAGCCACGCGCTGGCGTTTCTCATCGGGCGCGTTCTTGATCGCGCGGATCGCACAGGTCCGCTCGGCCAGCTTGATCAGGGCCACACGCACGTCATCGACCATTGCCACCAGCATCTTGCGCAGGTTTTCCACCTGCACCTGGGAGCCCAGCACCAGCGACTCGCGCGAGCTGAGGCTGTCACTGATGGCGGCCATGCGCGAGACGCCGTCGATCAGTTTGGCCACCACCAGGCCGAAGCGCTGCTGCACCGTAGCCAGGGAAATCTTGCCTTCACGCACACCGCGGTAGATCACCGCCGCCACCAGGGAATCCTGGTCCAGCTTGAGGTCGGCGAGGATCTCGGCAATCTCCAGGCCGACGCGGAAACTCGACGTACCTTCGGTCCACAGGTTCTGCGCCGCATTGGCCTGCTGCTCGGCCTCGCGGGCGAACTCGCAGGCACTCTTCAGCGCCTCGCGGTCCAGTGCCGGATCGACGCTCAGGGCGTGGTCCAGCCAGGCATCCAGATTGATACTGCCGTCGGTGTTGATCGGCTGTTGCGCGCGTACCTGTACCATCAGTGTTTACCCTTGCTGATCGGCAACCGACTCGCGCCAGTTGCCTGCGGTCTTGTCTTGCAGCCACTCAGGGCCTCTCGGACGTCAGAAGCGTCCTAGCCTCTCGCAAATAACGCCATTGCCTCGACATGGGCGGTCTGCGGAAACATGTCGAGAATGCCGGCCCGCTTCAGCCGGTAGCCCTGTTTAAGCAACTCCAGCGTATCGCGCGCCAGGGTCGCCGGGTTGCACGACACATACACCAGGCGCTCGGCGCCCAGTGCGCCGATCTGCTTGACCACGGCGAAGGCGCCATCCCGTGGCGGGTCGAGCAGCACGGCGGCAAAACCTTTTTGCCGCCAGGCGCCATCCAACGGCTTGGACAGATCGGCCTGATAAAAGTGCAGATTCGCCAAGCCGTTGCTGCGCGCGTTTTGCTGCGCCCGCGCGACCATGCTCGCCACCCCTTCCACGGCCACCACCTCCGCCACCTGCTGGGCCAGGGGCAGGGCGAAGTTGCCCAGCCCGCAGAACAGGTCGAGCACCCGCTCGCCGGCTTGCGGCGCCAGCCAGTCCAGGGCCTGGGCGATCATCGCCGCGTTGACCGGGCCGTTGACCTGGACAAAATCCCCTGGCCGGTAGGCTAACTGCAAGTCCCAACTTTCCAACCGATAGCCCAACTCGGCGCCCGCCTGCTGCGGCTGCGGGTCGCCCTCGCCGTGCAGCCAGAGCTGGGCGTTCTGCGCCTGACAAAAGTGCTGCAGGAGGGCCACATCGTCCTCGCCCAGGGGCGCGGTGTGGCGCACCAACAGGGCCGTGGCGGTGCCGCTGAAAAGCTCCAGATGACCCAGGGCCTGAGGCTTGCGCAGGCCGCGCAAGGCCTCGGGCAAGGCACTCAGCAAGGCTTGCAGGGGCGGCACCAGCACCGGGCATTCGGTGATGGCGACAATCGCCTGGCTGGCGGCGGCACGAAAGCCCAGCGCCAACTGCTTGCTCTTCACATCCCAGCGCACCGCGATGCGCGCGCGCCGACGATAGCCAAACTCCGGCCCCACCAAGGCTGGCGCCCACTCGTCGGGCGCGACGTTGGCGACGCGCAGCAATTGCTCGGCCAGGGTGCGCTGCTTGAGGGCCAGTTGTTCGCTGTGGGGCAGGTGCTGCAAGGTGCAGCCACCGCATTGCCCGGCATGGCTACACGGCGCCGCCCGGCGTTGCTCACTGCGGGTGAAGATGCGCTCGGCGCGCGCCTCGACCACCTGGCTGCGGGCGCCCAGCACTCGGGCCTCGACCTCTTCCCCGGCCAGGGCGCCGGCGACAAACCAGGTGCGCCCATCGAGGAAGGCGATGCCCCGGCCGTCGTTGGCCAGGCGTTCGATATGCAGCCGCTGCTTCTTGCCCGCGGGCACGGCGAGCGCCTTGCTGCCGCCCGCCGGTTGAAATCGCAGGCCCGTGTCACGCTTCGCCATGGTCAGTACAACTCATCATCAATCACGCAAAAAAAGAAACCACCGGGGCCGTCACAGCAACCGCCTCAGGCATCGCCAAGGGGTTGATCATAGATGCCGGTGGACAGGTAACGATCGCCGCGGTCGCAGATGATCGCCACCAGCACGGCGTTCTCCACCTCGGCCGACAGGCGCAGCATGGCGGCCACCGCCCCCCCCGAGGACACGCCCGAGAAAATCCCCTCCTCGCGGGCCAGGCGACGCATCACCTGCTCGGCCTCGGCCTGGCCCATGTCGATCACCCGATCAACCCGCTCGGCCTGGAAAATCTCCGGCAGGTACGCGCTCGGCCAGCGGCGGATGCCCGGAATCGCCGCGCCTTCCTGGGGCTGCAGGCCGACGATCTGCACCGCCGGGTTCTGCTCCTTGAGGTAGCGCGACACGCCCATGATGGTGCCGGTGGTGCCCATCGAGCTGACAAAGTGGGTGATCCGCCCGTGGGTCTGCTGCCAGATCTCCGGACCGGTGCCGGCATAGTGAGCCAGCGGGTTGTCGCCATTGGCGAACTGATCGAGCACCTTGCCCACGCCGTCGGCCTGCATCTGCAGGGCCAGGTCGCGAGCGCCTTCCATGCTCTCGACCAGAATCAGCTCGGCGCCGTAGGCGGTCATCGCGGCCTTGCGCTCGGCGGTGGAATTGTCCGGCATGATCAGGATCATCC
>DAITLT010000396.1:0-2831 GCA_036835505.1 Pseudomonas sp. | reverse complement strand
GCCGCACGTTTTTTCAGGATGTCGATGGCCAGGCGATTCTCGAAGTCGATCTGCGCCGGCTGCGGCGTGGCGCGCTTGCCGAAGCTGGAGCCACGGTGATTGGCATGGCCTTCCAGATCCAGGCTGTTGCCCAGTTGCGCCAGCACCTCGGTCTTGCCGGTGCCGGTCAGGCCACCGACGATGACGAATGCGCACTCGGCCACGGCCTGCTCGGTGGTCTCCAGCAAGAAGCTGCGCATCGCCTTGTAGCCGCCGACGACCCGCGGATACTCGATGCCCGCCTCTTCTTTCAGCCACTGCTGGGTGATCTGCGAGCGCAGGCCGCCACGAAAACAGTACAGATAGCCCGCGGGATTGGCGCGGGCAAAGGCCGCCCAGGCGGCAACCCGCTCGGCCTTGACGGCGCCGTTGACCAACTGGTGACCGAGCTTGATGGCCGCTTCCTGGCCCTGCTGTTTGTAGCAGGTGCCGACCTTCTGTCGCTCGGCATCGTTCATCAGCGGCAGGTTGAGCACCCCAGGGAAGGCGCCCTTGGCGAATTCGACCGGCGCGCGGGCGTCCATCAGCGGCACATCGTTAAGGAAGATGTCGCGGTAGTGGGTGGTGTTGTCGCGCATCAGATCACCTCGACCGCGTAACGCTGTCGAGCCACCAGTTGGCCGATCGGCGATAGATTCAGGCCCAGCTCGGCGGCCACACCGAGGAACTCGGCCTCGCCCTCGGGGGTGACGGCAATCAGCAGGCCGCCACTGGTTTGCGGGTCGCAGAGCAGATCGCGCTGGGCGTCGCTGATCGGCGCGATCTTCTCGCCGTAGCTGTCGAAGTTGCGCAACGTACCGCCCGGCACGCAGCCCTCGGCCAGGTAGTAATCCACCCCCGGCAGGCGCGGCACGGCGGCGTAGTCGAGCTGGGCGGTAAGGCCCGCGCCATCGGCCATTTCCAGCAGATGGCCGAGCAGGCCGAAGCCGGTGACATCGGTCATGGCGCTAACCCCAGCCAGTTTGCCGAAACGGCTACCGGGCTTGTTCAAGGTACACATCCAGGTACAGGCCAGGCCCACATCCTCGGCGCGCAGCTTGGCCTTTTTTTCCGCGGTGGTGAGGATGCCGATGCCCAGCGGCTTGGAGAGGTACAGACGGCAACCGAGCGTGGCGCTGTCGTTGCGCTTCATATGGCGTTTTTCCACCACGCCGGTCACGGCCAAACCGAAGATCGGCTCCGGCGCGTCGATCGAATGACCGCCCGCCAGGGGAATGCCGGCGGCCTCACAGACCGCCCGGCCGCCGCGAATCACCTCGCGCGCCACCTCAGGCGCGAGCAGATTGATCGGCCAGCCGAGAATGGCGATGGCCATCAGCGGGTCGCCACCCATGGCGTAGATGTCGCTGATGGCGTTGGTGGCGGCGATCCGGCCGAAGTCATAGGGATCATCGACAATCGGCATAAAGAAGTCGGTGGTCGAGACCACCCCGCGTTCGTCATCCAGGGCATACACGGCGGCATCGTCACGCGAGGCATTGCCCACCCAGAGTTTCGGGTCGAGGTTTTGCGCTCCGCTGCCGGCAAGGATCACATCCAGCACCTTGGGCGAAATCTTGCAGCCGCAACCGGCGCCATGGCTGTACTGGGTGAGACGGATCGGTTCGCTCATCAACTTTGCTCGCAGGTAAACAACAATGCCGCGCAGTCTAACAAAGCCGCCCACCACTGTTGCGATTGCGCGCAAAGCGCAGGGGCGTCGAACGCCGCCTGCGGTTTAGCCCATAAGCATGGCGGCGCTTACTGCTCGAACAGGCCCTTGATCGGGAACAGGCCGTCGAACTGCGCCGGGGTCTTGGTCGCCTTGGCCTGGAAGGTTTTCAGCATGTCGTTGGGGCGGAACATCCCCGACTGCCAGGTGGCCATGTATTTCAGGCTGTCGGCAACGCTGTGGTCGCGGCTGAAGTTGAGCATTTCCTTGCAGCCACTAACGGCCAGTGGCGAGTGCTTGGCGATCTGCGCGGCAATCGCCATGACCCCGGCCAGCAGCGCTTCATGGCTGGCAAACACCTGGTTGACGAAGCCCAGGGCCTTGGCCTCTTCGGCGCTGAAGTTGCGCCCGGTAAAGGCCAGCTCGCGCACCACGCCTTGCGGCAGCAGTTTGGGCAGGCGCTGCAGGGTGCCGACGTCGGCGGTCATGCCCAGTTCGGTTTCCTTGATGGTGAAGTAGGCGTCGGCCGAGCAGTAACGGCTGTCGGCGGCGCAGACCATATCCAGGGCGCCGCCAATGCAGCCGCCCTGAATCGCCACCAGCACCGGCAGGCGCACTTCTTCCAGGCTGCTCAGGCTGGCCTGCAGTTGCATCACCACACGGCGCAGGTTTTCCGCCATGCGCCCCGGATCACCGCCCATGGGCACCGCCTTGGGGTTGGTGAATACGCCCAGGTCCATGCCGGCGCTGAAGTGCTTGCCGGTGGAGGAGATGACGATCACCCGCGCCTCGCCGCTGGCTTCCAGCTCGCGCATGCACAGCGGCAGCTCCAGCCAGAAGTCGGTATTCATCGAGTTCATGGCGTCCGGGCGGGCCAGTTGAACGTGGGCAATATGGTCGGCAAGGGTGACGTTGAAACTCTTGTAGGTCATGACGAACGAACCTGCGCTGAGCCCGGACGGGCGGGAAGAAATTATCTTGACGGCGTCAAGATAGAGGCGCGATCCTGACGCTGTCAAGTTCACCCGTCCAGCCCAAGACCCGCCGCCATGACCCTCAGCCCGCCCGTTTATCATCACGGCAACCTGCGCCAGAGCCTGCTCGCCAGCAGCCTGCAATTGCTCCGCGAAGGCGGTGTCGA
>DAITLT010000395.1:0-2834 GCA_036835505.1 Pseudomonas sp. | reverse complement strand
AGCTCACCGGCAAGCCGACCATCACCGTGGGCAGCGTCGGCCTGGACGGCGAGTTCCTGCAATTTATGGTCAACACCGACAAGGTCGCCAAGCCTACCGACCTCGGCGCCCTGCTGACTCGCCTGAACAATCAGGAGTTTGATTTGGTGGCCGTCGGCCGCGCCCTGCTGGTCGATCCGGACTGGGCGGTGAAGGTCCGCGATGGCCGCCAAG
Organism: Pseudomonas sp.; assembly: GCA_036835505.1. Lineage (GTDB taxonomy): Bacteria > Pseudomonadota > Gammaproteobacteria > Pseudomonadales > Pseudomonadaceae > Aquipseudomonas. The sequence continues at coordinate 2,621 of DAITLT010000395.1, read as the reverse complement.
AGGACATCCTGCCGTTCAGCCGCGACGCCCTGATGTCGCTGGTCTAAGCGCCCCGCATGGCCTAATGCCGTTCACTTAAACCAAGTGAACGGCATTTTTGCAGGCCGAATGCAATCCGGGGCGCTGGTTATCCTGCCAATGTCCTCGCGGATTTCATCCGGGCTACCTCGCTTAAACCAAGTGAACGGCATTTTTGTAGCCCGGATACAATCCGGGGCGCCGGTTATCCTGCCAATGCCCTCGCGGATTTCATCCGGGCTACCTCGCTCGCCCCTTAAATGAACAGCATTGCGCTACAGCAGGGCTTTTTTGCGCATGATTTTGTCCACCCCAGCCCGTAGAATCGCGCCTTTCCGTTTGCCGCGAGCCTGCCATGCCGACCCATCAACTGCGCCCCCAGGGCGACTTCCCCGTTGCCGGCCTGCCCCGCCGCCTGGCGGCCATGTTCTATGACTTTCTGCTCTGCGTGGCTCTGCTGCTAGTGGTCGCCGCACTCTACCGCCTGGCCCTGGTCGGCTTTTATGGCAGCGAGCAACTCAAGCAACTCTCCGACTCCGGCGCCCTGGATGGCGACCCCTTGCTGTCGACCCTGCTGCTGCTGAGCCTGTTTGGCTTCTTCGCCAAGTTCTGGACCCACAACGGCCAGACCCTGGGCATGCAGGTATGGGGCATCCGCGTGCAGAACGCCGATGGCAGCGCCATCGACCTGTGGCAAGCGCTGCTGCGCTTCCTGTTCGCCATCATCTCCTGGCTGTGCGGCGGCCTGGGCTTCTGGTGGATGCTCTGGGACAAGCAAAAGCGCAGTTGGCACGACCGCTACTCGGAAAGCCTGATCGTACAACTGCCGAAAAAACAGTAACGCTCTAGAACGCAAAAGCCCGCCAGTAGGCGGGCTTTTGCATTGCATCAAGCGCTTACAAGTTAGCGATCTTCTCGCGTTGCTCACTCAGCTTGGCCAGGGCCTGCTCGGCCTCGGCCAGCTTGGCCCGTTCCTTGTCGAGCACTTCGGCGGGGGCCTTGGCGACGAAACCTTCATTGCTCAACTTGCCGCCCACGCGCTGCACCTCACCACTGAGGCGCTGGATTTCCTTGTCCAGGCGTGCCAGTTCGGCGTCCTTATCGATCAGCCCGGCCATCGGCACCAGCACTTCCATCTCGCCAACCAGAGCGGTGGCGGACATCGGCGCGTCTTCGCCAGCCGCCAGGACGCGCACGGACTCCAGCTTGGCCAGCTTGTTCAGCAATGGCTCGAACTCGGCCAGGCGGCGCAGGTCTTCGCTGTTGGCGTTCTGCACGATGATGTCGATGCGCTTGGCCATGGAGATTTTCATCTCGCCACGGATCTGCCGCAGGCCGAGCATCAGGGCCTTGACCCACTCGATGTCGGCTTCGGCGCCGGCGTCGATGCGGCTGTCATCGATCATCGGCCAGGGCTGCAGCATGATGGTCGCGCCACTGACGCCAGCCTGGGCCTTGATCCGCTGCCAGATTTCTTCGGTGATAAACGGCATAAACGGATGGGCCAGACGCAGTGCCGCTTCCAGCACGCGGATCAGGGTGCGGCGTGTGCCGCGCTGACGTGCCAGTTTATGGGCGCTTTCGGTCACTTCCGGCATCCTGCCTTCAGCGACACTCGCACCTCCCTGTACAGCGTCCCACAGCACCGGCTTGACCAGCTCCAGGTACCAGGCGCAGTACTCGTCCCAGATGAACTCGTACAGGGCTTGGGCGGCGAGGTCGAAGCGGAAGTTGTCCAGTTGGCGGGTAACTTCCTGCTCGGTGCGTTGCAGCGCCGAGATGATCCAGCGGTCGACCGGCGACAGCTCGACGGCCTCGCCATTGATGCCGGTGTCCTGGCCATCGGTGTTCTCGATGACGAAGTTAGCAGCGTTCCACAGCTTGTTGCAGAAGTTGCGGTAACCCTCGACGCGGCCCATGTCGAACTTGATGTCGCGGCCGGTGGAGGCCAGCGAGCAGAAGGTGAAGCGCAGGGCGTCGGTGCCGTAGCTGGCAATGCCTTCTGGGAACTCGGCCTTGGTCTGCTTGGCGATTTTTTCCGCCATCTTCGGCTGCATCAGGCCGCCGGTACGTTTCTCCAGCAGCGCATCGAGAGTGATGCCATCGACGATGTCCAGCGGGTCGAGCACGTTGCCCTTGGACTTGGACATCTTCTGGCCCTGGCCATCGCGGACCAGGCCGTGTACGTACACGGTCTTGAACGGGATCTGCCCGGTTAGGTGGGTCGACAGCATGATCATCCGCGCAACCCAGAAGAAGATGATGTCGAAGCCGGTGACCAGCACGTCGGTCGGGTGGAAGGTCTTCAGTTCGGCCGTCTGCTGCGGCCAGCCGAGGGTGGAGAAGGTCCACAGGCCCGAGCTGAACCAGGTGTCGAGGACGTCGTCGTCCTGTCGCAGATTGGCATCGCCGAGGTTGTGCTTGGCGCGTACTTCCGCCTCGTCACGGCCGACATAGACGTTACCGGCCTCGTCGTACCAGGCCGGAATGCGATGGCCCCACCACAGCTGGCGGCTGATGCACCAGTCCTGGATGTCACGCATCCAGCTGAAGTACATGTTCTCGTACTGCTTGGGCACGAACTGCACGTCGCCACTCTCGAC
>DAITLT010000394.1:0-2842 GCA_036835505.1 Pseudomonas sp. | reverse complement strand
GCATCGAGCAGGCCATCCTGCACCACGCGATTTTCGACGATATGGCCGAGCACCTCGGCATGCACGCTGGCCGCGGAAAAATGCACCTGGCCGGTGCCGGAACCGTCCCACACCTGCATCTCGGCGTAGGGGCTGGTGCGCCGTGCGGCGATCCCGTCCCAGGCACCGAGGCGCTCAAGAATGCGCTGACTGGCCGCCGACAAGGCGCTAACCCGCGGCTCGAACGCGGCGTCCTGAGCGAAGGGCTTGAGGCTCAACGGCCCGCCATCCAGCAGCAGAATTTGCAGCCCGCTGTGTTGCAGGGCCAGCGCCAGGGCGCTGCCAACCATACCGGCACCGACGATGATCAGATCCGCACGCATTTGCATTCCTTAAACCGCCTGCCGCTCACGCGGCTTGAGTCGTACGTAAAGGGTCTTGTGTACCCGCGCCACCAGCGTGCCGGCACCATCGCGCACGTCCACGTGCAGTTCGGGCAGGTACTTGTCGCCTGCGGCGGTGCGCGCGCGAATCTCCGTCAGCAGCGCCTCGTCGATGGCAAAGTCGGCGTACACCGGGCCTTTGCCGGGGGCGATAAAGTCGATGCGCGCCGCCTTGTCCCAGACGATGTACTGGCGACCGAGGCACTCCATGACCATCAGCATGAAGAACGGATCGGTCATCGAATACAGGCTGCCGCCGAACTGGGTGCCGACATAGTTGCGGTTGTACCAGCCCAGGCCCATTTTCACCTGCACCTGCTGGAAGTCCGCGCTGATCTGCCGCACCCGTATGCCGGCACCGAGATAGGGCGGGTAAAAGTTCAGCGCCCAGCGCAGGAAACGGGCCTTGCGGGCCAAGGTGCGTGCTTTCATCAATCCACTCTCAAACGGAACGAGGCCCCAGGCCCATGGCCTGGCGAGCGAACCAGTGCTTGGCCGGCGGTAACAGATCGAGGCCCAGCAGGCCCAGGTTGCGCCCGGCCACCAGCAGCGGCTGGCCGGAGGTGAAGAGTTTGGTGACCTGATCGGAGAAGCCCACGGTCATCTGCTGATCGAGGCGCTGACGGTCGAGATAGCCTTGCAGGCACGCCAGCTCGCCGAGGGGCGCGCTGCTGGCCAGCAAGGAGTCGGCCAACTCCAGGGTGTCGCGCAGGGACAGGTTGTAACCCTGACCGGCAATCGGGTGCAGGCTGTGGGCGGCGTTGCCGAGCACCACCAGATGGGGCCGCACCTGCTCCTGAGCCTCGACCAGCGCCAGCGGATACAGATGACGCGTGCCGACCTTGTGCAGGGCGCCGAGGCGATAACCAAAGGCGGCTTGCAGCTCATCCAGAAACGCCCGTTCAGGCAACGCCGCCAGGCGCTCGGCATCGGCACCCGGACGGGTCCAGACCAGCGCGCAGCGGTTGTCCGCCAGCGGCAACATGGCCATGGGACCTGCCTCGGTGAAACGCTCGAAGGCCTGGCCCTGGTGCGCCTCACTGGGGCTGATATTGGCGATCAGGGCGCTCTGCTGATAGGGCCGCTGGCTCACCGCTATGCCCAGTTGCTCGCGCAAGCCCGAGCGGCCGCCGTCGGCCAGAATGGCCAGGTCGCAGTCGAGGCTGGCGCCGGTCTTGAGGCACAGGCGATAGCCATCGCCCAGGTTATGCATGGCCTGCACTTCATCCGGGCAACGCCAACTGATCACCTCTTTATCCAGGGCCTGCCACAGGCAATGGCCGAGCCAGGCGTTTTCCACCACATAACCCAGGGCCGGCACCCCTTCGTCAGCGGCGCTCAAACGTGCGGCGCCGAAGCGGCCACGGTCGGACACATGGATCTGCGCAATCGGCTCGGCGCGCTCGCTGATGCTCGGCCAGATGCCCAGGCGCTGGTAGATCTGCCGAGTACCGTAGGACAGCGCGGTGGAGCGCGCATCGTAGCTGGGCTGATAACTGTCGCCGGGGGCGAAGGGCTCGATCAGTACGATCTGCCAGCCGCGGGCCTTGGCGCCGGTTTGCAGGGCCAGAGCCAGGCTGGCGCCCACCAGACCGCCGCCGATAATGGCTAGCTGTACGCGACTCATCAAACGACTCCTGCTGGCAGCGCCAGCACCCGACTGGCACCGAACAGATCAATCCCACCACCGATGATGGCAAGCTGTACGCGACTCATCAGGCGACCACTGCGCGGGCGGCCTGCGCCTCGGCCATCAGCGCTTCGATTGCCGCCACGGTCTTGGGTACGCCGCCGGTGAGAATCTCGCAGCCGCCCTTGGTCACCACCACATCGTCTTCGATGCGCACACCGATACCGCGCCATTTCTTCGCCACATCGAGGTTATCCACGGCGATGTAGATGCCCGGTTCCACGGTCATGGCCATGCCGACTTCCAGCTCGCGCCATTCGCCGCCGACCTTGTAGTCGCCGACATCATGCACATCCATGCCCAGCCAGTGACCGGCGCGGTGCATATAGAAGGGTTTGTAGGCTTCGCTGGCGATCAGCTCGCTCACCTCGCCACTGAGCAGGCCCAGTTCCACCAGGCCGGCGGTGATCACCTGCACGGTGGCCTCGTGGGCGGCGTTCCAGTGTTTGCCGGGGGCGATTGCCTTGAACGCGGCTTCCTGGGAGGCCAGCACCAGCTCGTAGATGGCCTTCTGCTCGGGCGAGAAGGTGCCGCTGACCGGGAAGGTACGGGTGATGTCGCTGGCGTAGCAGTCGATCTCGCAGGCGGCGTCGATCAACACCAGATCGCCGTCCTTGAGCAGCGCGTCGTTCTCGCGGTAGTGCAGGATGCAGGCGTTTTTGCCGGCGGCGACGATCGAGCCGTAGGCCGGCATCTTCGCCCCGCCCTTGCGGAACTCGTAATCCAGCTC
>DAITLT010000393.1:0-2851 GCA_036835505.1 Pseudomonas sp. | reverse complement strand
CTTCTTGCGCAGGGCCAGGCGCTGCTGCACGCCGAAGCGATGTTGTTCGTCGATGATCACCAGGGCCAGGCGCTGGAACTGCACCTCGTCCTGGAACAGCGCGTGGGTGCCGACCACCATCGGCGCGCCGCCAGCGATTTGCTCCAGGGCGCTGGCGCGCGCCTTGCCCTTGAGTTTGCCGGCCAGCCAGGCGACCTCCAGGCCGAGCGGTGCCAGCCAGCGCTGGAAGGTGATGAAGTGCTGCTCGGCGAGAATCTCAGTGGGCGCCATCAGTGCCACTTGATAGTCAGCTTCCAGCGCTTGTAGCGCCGCGAGGGCGGCGACCACGGTCTTGCCGGCGCCTACATCGCCCTGTACCAGGCGCAGCATGGGTTCGTGCTGGCTGAGGTCGTAGCTGATCTCGGCGCCGACCCGCTGCTGGGCGCCGGTGGAGGCAAAGCCGAGGTTGGCCAGATACTGCGCCGGCAGCCGCTGGGCCTTGGGCAGTGCCGGGGCGTGCTGGTTGCGCAGGCTGTCGCGCAAGCGCTGCATCGACAATTGATGGCTCAGCAGCTCCTCGAAGGCCAGGCGGTGCTGGGCCCAATGCCGGCCTTCGGCCAGCTCGTCGAGGTCGGCATCCGGCGGCGGCCGGTGCAGGTAGCGCAAGGCCTGATCCAGCGGGCCGAGCTGATGCTCGCGGGCCAGCTCGGCCGGCAACCAGTCCGGCAGACTGTGCGGGCCGAGGCGCGCCAGCGCTTGCTCGCTGAGCTGGCGCAGGCGTTGCTGGGTCAGGCCTTCGGTGGTCGGGTAGATCGGCGTCAGGGTCTGTTCCACGGCGCTCGGTTCGCCACCGCTCAAGGCGCGGTATTCCGGGTGGTAGATCTCCAGGCCCGAGGAGCCGGGGCGCACCTCGCCGTAGCAGCGCACCAGGGTGCCGCGTTTCAGCCCGTCTTTTTGCGCCTGGCTGAAGTGGTAGAAGCGCAAGCTAAGCGTGCCGCTGCCATCCTGCAGACGCACCAGCAGGCTGCGGCGGCGACCCATGACCACGTCGGCGCCGGCCACCGTGCCTTCCACCACGGCATCCTGACCGGGGCGCAGGGCGCCGATCGGCACGATGCGGGTGCGGTCCTGATAACGCAGGGGCAGGTGGAACAGGATGTCTTGCAGGGTTTCCAGGCCGACCTTGGCGAGCTTCTCGGCCAGGGCGGCGCCCACGCCCTTGAGCGCGGTAACGGGTACCGTGGCCAGTTCGCTCACGGCGCGCCCTTAGGCGCCTGGCTGGGGCGCGCGGGCCACCGAACACAGGCGAATCGAATCGGCCAGCACATCAATCGCCTTGGGCCGCGGGAAGCTGGCGCGCCAGGCAATCGCCACGGTGCGAAACGGCACTGGCGGAGCCAGCGGGCGCACCGCGATCACGCCCGGTGCGTAGTGGTGGCTGTCCACCGCCGACAGCGGCAGCACCGAGATGCCCAGGCCGGAGGCGACCATATGGCGGATGGTTTCCAGGGAGCTGGACTCCACCGTGGTGTGCTTGTTGATCTCGCTGCCCTTGCCCAGGGTCGGGCAGGCTTCCAGCACCTGATCGCGGAAGCAGTGGCCTTCGCCGAGCAGCAGCAGGCTCTTGTCGTTGAGCAGGGCGCTGTCGATGCTGGTTTTCGCCGTCCACGGGTGATCGGCGGGCATCAGCACGCTGAAGGGCTCGTCGTAGAGCGCCTTGGTCAGCACATCGGCCTCAACGAACGGCAGGGCGATGATGATCGCGTCGAGCTCGCCGTTGCGCAGTTTGTCGCGCAGCACGTGGGTGAAGTTCTCTTCGATATACAGCGGCATCTGCGGCGCAACCCGGTGCAACTGCGGGATCAGATGGGGGAACAGGTACGGGCCGACGGTGTAGATGGCGCCGACCCGCAGCGGCGCGGCCAACTGGTTCTTGCCGACCTGGGCCAGCTCGCGGATGCCCTGGGCGGACTCCAGCACCTTCTGCGCCTGGGCGACGATGCCCTCGCCCACCGGGGTGGTGCGCACGGCACTTTTGCTGCGCTCGAAGATCATCACGCCGAGCTCGTCTTCGAGCTTCTTGACCCCCACCGACAGGGTCGGCTGGCTGACGTGGCAGCGCTCGGCGGCACGGCCGAAATGCTGTTCCTGGGCCAGGGTGACGATATAGCGCAGTTCGGTCAGGGTCATAGTCATAGTCCATTGAGATGCGGCCAAGCATAGCCGCTGTCTTCAATGGAACCAACCACCTTGCGCTTTTCTGCCTGGCCGGCCCTGGGGCCGGCCAGGCTAGCCGCGTTCGAGGCTGTAGATAAAGGGTGCGACGATTTCCAGTTGACCGGCGTTGAGCAGCTCGGCCGGCGGCTTGGGCACCGGCGAGGCGCGGCGGATCATGGCCAGGGTGGCACGATCCAGGGAGGCGTTGCCGGAGCTTCTGGCCAGCTCGATGCTCAGCACCCGGCCATTGCCATCCAGGCTGAAACGCACCTGGCTGGTGCCTTCGATGCCGCGCCGACGAGCGTCAGTGGGGTAGCGCTTATAGCGGGCCAGATGACCGAGCAGGCGGCTCTGCCAGGACTGCTTGGCCGCCTGGTTGGCCGCGCTGCTGACGCTTGCGCTGGCGGCTGCGGGGGCGCTGGGGGCGGTTGCGGGGGCCGTGCTGGGCTCGCTGCTGGGGGCTGGCGGCGCCGGCTGCGGCGGCGTTTTGGGCGGCGTGACCACCGGCTTGGGCGGTTTCGGGCGCGCCTTGGGCTTGGGTTTTTCCAGCACCAGCTTGGGCTTGGGCGCGACCACCGGCGGCGGCAACGGCTCGGGCAGCGGCTCGGCAACCGGCGCGGGCGGCGGCGGTGGGGTGACGGCGGGCAATGGCGCC
>DAITLT010000392.1:0-2861 GCA_036835505.1 Pseudomonas sp. | reverse complement strand
AAGGCCGGCCTGCCGGTGCTGACAGTGGCCACCAGCTCCTATGACACCGCCACCAACCTCAACCGCATGAACAAGGAAATCCCCATCGATGACCGCGAGCGCGCGGAGCTGGTAACCGAGTTCGTCGCCAGCCATATCGACCATGAATGGCTGCACCAGCGTTGCGGCAGCGTACGCGAGCGGCGCCTGTCGCCGGCGGCGTTCCGCTATCAGTTGGTCAAGCAGGCCCAGGCGGCGAACAAGCGCATCGTCCTGCCCGAGGGCTGTGAGCCACGCACCGTGCAGGCCGCAGCCATCTGCCAGGCGCGCGGGATTGCTCGCTGCGTGTTGCTGGCCAAGCCGGCGGAAGTCGAGGCCGTGGCCCAGGCCCTGGGCATCGAGCTGCCGGCCGGGCTGGAGATCATCGACCCGGATCAGGTTCGCGAGCAGTATGTCGCGCCGATGGTCGAACTGCGCAAAGGCAAAAACCTCAACGCGCCGATGGCCGAGCAGCAACTGGAAGACCCGGTGGTGCTGGGCACCATGATGCTGGCCCTGGATCAGGTCGACGGCCTGGTTTCCGGCGCCATCCACACCACCGCCAACACCATCCGCCCGGCCCTGCAACTGATCAAGACCGCCCCCGGCTACCGCCTGGTGTCGTCGGTGTTCTTTATGCTCCTGCCCGACCAGGTGGTGGTGTACGGCGACTGCGCGGTGAATCCCGATCCGGATGCCGGCGAACTGGCGGAAATCGCCCTGCAGAGCGCGGCCTCGGCCAGCGCCTTCGGCATCGAGCCGCGGGTGGCGATGATCAGCTACTCCACCGGCGACTCCGGCAGCGGCGATGAAGTGGAGAAAGTCCGCGAAGCCACCCGTCTGGCCCGCACCCAGCAACCCGAGCTGCTGCTGGATGGCCCGCTGCAGTACGACGCCGCGGCGATCGACAGCGTCGGCAAGCAAAAAGCCCCCAACAGCCTGGTGGCCGGGCGCGCCACGGTGTTTATCTTCCCCGACCTGAACACCGGCAACACCACCTACAAGGCGGTGCAGCGCAGTGCCGACTGCATCAGCGTTGGCCCCATGCTGCAGGGCTTGCGCAAGCCGGTAAACGATCTGTCGCGCGGTGCGCTGGTCGACGACATCGTCTACACCATCGCCCTGACAGCCATCCAGGCTGCCAATCTGCCGGGCAACAGCGACTAAACGAGGCGATAAAGCGGGCATTCGTGCCAATCTAGCGCATCCGGGCCAAGGCCCGGCTTGCACTTCAGTGTACAAGCGTTACCCTGTGCGCCGACAAATCGCGCGGCGCCCGGCGTGCGTCCCATGGCCGTTGCATGGGCCGCGCTGCGCCGCCCCTTCGGAGGCTGTAACTGCATGCTGCACTTTCTTCCGGCGCCCCTGCGGGGCGTGCTCGCCAGCCTGATCCTGCTGGGCAACACCCTGATCTTCTGCTGGCCGCTGTTTATCGGCGCCCTGCTCAAGGCCGCCCTGCCATTTGCCAGCGCCCAGCGCAGCATCAACTACTGGGTGCATGCCTTTGCCATGACCTGGATCGATGTCAACAAAGCCTGGATGAACCTGGTGCAGCCGATCCAATGGGACGTGCAAGGCCTGGAAGGGGTGGATACCCACCACTCGTACCTGGTCACCAGCAACCACCAAAGCTGGGTCGACATCCTGATCCTGCAATACCAGCTCAACCACAAGGCGCCGTTCCTCAAGTTCTTCCTCAAGCAGGAGCTGATCTGGGTGCCGATCATGGGCTTGTGCTGGTGGGCCCTGGAATTCCCCTTTATGCAGCGCTTCAGCAAGGAGTTCCTGGCCAAGCACCCGGAAAAACGCGGCCAGGACATGGCCACCACACGCAAGGCCTGCGAGCGTTACAAGGTCAATCCGGTGTCGGTGTTCAACTTCCTCGAAGGCACCCGCCTGACCAAAGCCAAGCATGCGCAACAGAATTCGCCGTTCAAGTATTTGCTCAAGCCCAAGGCCGGTGGCATCGCCTTCGTGCTGGACGCCATGGGCGAGCAACTGGCGGCACTGCTCAACGTGACCATCCACTACCCGGACGGCACGCCGACCTTCGTCGATCTGCTGTGCGGGCGCCTCAAGCGGGTGGTGGTGCGTTTCGAACAGGTTGAGATTCCCAAGCAGTTCATCGGCAAGAACTACGACGGCGACGACGCCTACCGCCTGGCCTTCCAGCAATGGGTCAACCAGTTGTGGGAAGACAAAGACGCCGAGCTGGAGCGCCTGCATCAGGCGTTTCCGCCGAGCGCGCAGCGCTAATCAGCAGCCAGATTCGTAGGATGGGTTAGCCGCGTAGCGGCGTAACCCATCACGCGACTGAGCGACGCCTTGATGGGTATCGCTGCGCTCCACCCATCCTACCGATTGTCCGGGGCCTTAACGGCGTGGTGCGGCCGCCAGAATCAGCTGTTTCATCTCCGCCACGGCCGCCTTGAAGCCGACAAACAGGGCATGGGCCACCACCGCATGGCCGATGTTCAGCTCGTTGATGCCGGCAAGCGCCGCCACCGCCTCGACGTTGTGGTAGTGCAGGCCATGGCCGGCATTGACGATCAAACCATGGGCCACGCCGCACGCGACGCCGTCGCGGATACGCGCCAGCTCACGGGCGGTGTCTTGCGGGCCCTGGGCGTCGGCATAGCGACCGGTGTGCAGCTCGATGGCCGGGGCGCCGACGCGTTTGGCCGCTTCAATCTGCAACGGCTCGGCATCGATAAACAGCGACACTTCGCACCCAATGCGCGCCAGGCGCTCGACCGCCGCACGAATCCGCGCCTCCTGGCCGGCCACATCCAGGCCGCCTTCGGTGGTCAGCTCCTGGCGGGTTTCCGGCACCAGGCAGACGT
>DAITLT010000391.1:0-2862 GCA_036835505.1 Pseudomonas sp. | reverse complement strand
CGCTTATTTGGAACAACCAAATCACGCTCCTCGCGCCTTGCCTCGCGCAAAAACCGGCTCCGGCGCGGCCGCGAATGAAACGGGAACAGACCCTAGGCATTCGCAACAGGGTCATAGCGCCCCGTAGGAGCCAGCTTGCTGGCGATCTCGACACGCCAGCATCGCGAGCAAGCTCGCTCCTACAGCAGCAATGCTGTTCATTTATGGGAGAGGGGCTGAGGGAGAGGGCTGAACTCAGCGCAACACTGCAGGCCCCCTCTCCCTAACCCTCTCCCCTGAGGGGCGAGGGAACTGATCGCGCTCGATCAGGGCGTAAGCGAACAGCCTTGCGCGCCCACAACCGAGACTTATTGAAGGGCCCGACCGGCCGCGGCCGCGGGGGCAAATCAAGGTAGACTGCCGGCCTTCGATTCCCGCCGCCGCTAGCCGAGACCACCATGAAGCGCTTTGTCCTGCTCGATACCGCCCCGATCCCCAACAACGGCGGCGCCCTGTGCCTGTTCGAGTACGGCGAAGACTTCGTGATCAAGATCCAGGGCGGCGACGGCGGCCAGTTGATGAACACGCGCATGCACGGTTCAGAAGATGCCCTGGCGCAAATCCCCTGCAAGCGCATCGCCGGTCGCCCGGCACCGCGCGGCCTGGTCGGCGGTTTGGGCATGGGCTTTACCCTGGCCTCGGCGCTGCAACACATCGGCAAGAACGGCCAGGTGGTGGTGGCCGAACTGGTGCCAGGGGTGATCGAGTGGAACCGCGGCGCGCTGGGCGAGAAAGCCGGCATGCCGATCCTCGACCCCCGCGCCGAGATCCGTTGCCAGGATGTGGCCGAGGTAATCAAAAGCGAACCCCTGGGCTTCGACGCCATCATGCTGGACGTCGATAACGGCCCCGAAGGCCTGACCCACACCGGCAACAACTGGCTGTACTCGATGGCCGGCCTGCACGCCTGCCACCGCGCCCTGCGCCCGGCCGGCATCCTCGCGGTATGGTCAGCCAGCGCCGACCGCAAGTTCGCCGATAAAGTCGGCAAGGCCGGCTTCAAGGTCGAGGAGGTGCAGGTCTACGCCCACGGCAACAAGGGCACCAAACACACCCTGTGGATCGGCAGCAAGCTCAAGACCTAAGGCACACACCGTAGCCCGGATAACATCCGGGAACCTTGACACCCGGAGCCCGTCCTTCCCGGATTGCATCCGGGCTACGCTCGGCGGCCACAACCGTCAGACCGCTCGAACCCACCGGCGTGCTTTAGCCGTCATAGAGAACGGGTTAAGCTGCGCTTATGTGATCAAACGAATTAGCAGGTAAGAACATGAGCACGGAAAAATCCGCGGCGACTCTCAAGACCGACCGCATCATCGCCGAAGCCCAGCGTTCGCGCGAAGCCGGCTACCGCGACAAAGCACTGAAGATGTACCCGCACGTGTGCGGCCGCTGCAGCCGCGAGTTCTCCGGCAAGCGCCTGAGCGAACTGACCGTCCACCACCGCGACCACAACCACGACAACAACCCGCAGGACGGCTCCAACTGGGAGCTGCTGTGCCTGTTCTGTCACGACAACGAACACTCGCGCTACACCGATCAGCAGTACTTCGCCGATAGCTCCACCGCCAGCCCCCAAGGCCCAAAGTCGACCCATAAGGCCTTCGCCGACCTGGCCGCGCTGCTGAAAAGCAAAGAGTAAGGCCCAGCGACGGCGAATTGATGGGTATCGCTGCGCTCAACCCATCCTACGGCTTGATCATCCATAGGGCACAACTCGTAGGATGGGTTGAGGCGCGCAGCGTCGATACCCATCGACGGCGGATCGCTGGCTATCGATAGAGGATTGCTGGGCATCAAGGGCGGAGTGATGGGTATCGCTGCGCTCAACCCATCCTACGTCACGCATTCAACCGGCAGTCATCACGGGGCGCCGAACAGGGCCGTCCAGTAGATGCCGGCATCGCTGCTCGAATCCACCGCATAGGCCGCCCCCAGCTCGCGATATTGCGGGTTCATCAGGTTGGCGCAATGTCCTGGGCTGGCCAGCCAGCCATCAACCACCTTGGCCACGCTGTCGTGCCCGGCGGCGATGTTCTCGCCGATCTGCTGGCCGAGATAACCGGCCAGTTCGGCGCGATCCCCCGGCATACGGCCATCGCGGTCCTTGTGATCGAAGAAGTTGCGATTGGCCATATCCCGCGAATACAGCTCGGCGGCACTCGCCAGGGTGGCATTCCAGGTCAGCGCGCCGGTGGCCGCGAACGCTTGGCTGCCGCACTGGCGCGGCTGAGTGCGAGCGGTGTTGATCGCAGCGAGCAACTGCTGGCCCTCCACCTGCCAGTCAGCCAGGCGCGCCGACAAGAGCTGCCGCGCCAGGACGATGCGCCATTCGCGGTCCGCGCGGCTGACGCCAACATCGACAAACTGTGGGTCGAGCAACACCTGACAGAAACTCTCCTGCAGCGCCGTCATGGCCGCCTGGGCATTGCGCGGCCCGGACAGGCTGATCGCCTGCACGCTGGTCATCGGATAGCCGGCACGGGCCAGCTCCGCCTGCAGCCCACCGAGACTGTTCAGCGCCAGCACCAGGCGCGCATCACTGGCCAGCGGTGGCAATGGCAGGGACGCCTGGCCGGCGCAGCGCTGCGCCTGACTGCGGTAGGCATTGATCGACTCCACCAGCTGCGTCTCCTCACTGGCCTTGGCAGTGGCCGCGCACAGCAGCGCCAGCGATAGCGCCGCACGATGAACAACCGAGAATAAAACGCGCATGAAAGTCTCCCTTGAACTGACAGCGTCAATGATCGGCGATTTTGCCTCACCGCGCATAATGGCATGCAGGTTCTGGCGAAACTGCGCTGGGCAAAACCATATAAC
>DAITLT010000390.1:0-2888 GCA_036835505.1 Pseudomonas sp. | reverse complement strand
CCGCCTCGGCATCCAGCCCGAAGCCCGTGAAGAGCATGCCGACGAAGTGCATCAGGCGGCCATCGAGCAGGCGTTGATCGAGCAGCGCGATTCCAAGTTGTTCTATAACGCGGCGATCTGATCGTGTAGGAGCCAGCGTGCTGGCGAACCGTCGTCTCGACCAATCGCCAGCACGCTGGCGCCTACAGGTATTGCGTATGCCTTTCGATCTATCCGCTCGTCTCGCCGAGCGCCGCGCCGCCCATCTGTACCGCCAGCGGCCCTTGCTGGAAACCCCGCAGGGGCCCGAGGTGCTGGTGGACGGCCAGCGTCTGCTGGCGTTCTGCTCCAACGACTACCTGGGCCTGGCCAATCACCCCGAGGTGATCGCGGCCATGCGCGCCGGCGCCGAAAAATGGGGCGTTGGCGGTGGCGCCTCGCATCTGGTGCTCGGCCACAGCACGCCGCACCACGCGCTGGAGGAGGCGCTGGCTGAATTTACCGGGCGGCCGCGGGCGTTGCTGTTTTCTACCGGCTATATGGCCAACCTGGCGGCCGTTACCGCGCTTGTCGGCCAGGGCGACACGGTGCTGGAAGACCGCATCAACCACGCCTCCTTGCTGGATGCCGGGTTGCTCAGTGGCGCGCGTTTCTCCCGCTACCTGCATAACGATGCCGCCAGCCTGACCAGTCGTCTGCACAAGGCCACGGGCAATACCCTGGTGGTCACCGATGGCGTGTTCAGCATGGACGGCGATCTGGCCGACCTGCCGGCATTGTGTGCGGCAGCCAAGCACAAGGACGCCTGGCTGCTGGTCGATGATGCCCATGGTTTCGGCCCGCTGGGTGCCACCGGCGCTGGCATCGTCGAGCACTTCGGCTTGGGCGTCGAGGATGTGCAGGTGCTGGTCGGCACCCTGGGCAAGGCGTTCGGCACCGCCGGCGCCTTTGTCGCCGGCAGCGAAGAGCTGATCGAGACGCTGATTCAGTTTGCCCGGCCGTATATCTACACCACCAGCCAGCCGCCGGCCGTGGCCTGCGCCACCCTGAAAAGCCTGGAGCTGTTGCGCACGGAAAACTGGCGCCGCGAACACCTGAATAAACTGATCGCGCGCTTCCGTGAGGGCGCTGCGGCGATTGGTCTGACCCTGATGGACAGCGCCACGCCGATCCAGCCGATCCTGATCGGCGACAGCGCCCGTGCGTTACGCCTGTCGGCCCTGCTGCGTGCGCGTGGCCTGCTGGTCACGGCGATTCGCCCACCGACCGTGCCGGCTGGCAGCGCGCGCCTGCGCGTCACCCTCAGCGCCGCCCACAGCGAGGCGCAGCTGGAACTATTGTTACAGGCACTGGCCGAGTGCTGGCCGCTGCTGGGCGAGGGCGAAGATGCGTAATCGACTGATTCTGTTGCCCGGCTGGGGTCTCGGCAGTGCGCCGCTGGAGCCGCTGGCGGCGGCCTTGCAGGGGCTGGATCAGCGCCTGCGGGTGCAGATCGAACCCTTGCCGGCGCCGGGTTCGGCCGATCTCGATGAGTGGCTGGACGAGCTGGACAGTGCGTTGCCGGAGGATGTCTGGCTCGGTGGCTGGTCCCTCGGTGGCATGCTCGCCGCCGAGCTGGCCGCACGCCGTGGCGAGCGCTGCTGCGGCTTGCTGACCCTGGCCAGCAATGCCTGTTTTGTCGCCCGCGATGACTGGCCCCAGGCCATGCCGGCCAGCACCTTTGCCGAGTTTCAGGCGGCGTGCGCGGCCAATCCGGCGGTCTGCCTGAAGCGCTTTAGCGTGCTCTGCGCCCAGGGCAGTGCCGATGCCCGCGGCATGGCGCGCTTGCTGGCGTCCGCCGCGCCCGTGGTGGCGCCCGCGGCACTGCTGCAGGGCTTGGCGTTGCTGGCGAGTCTGGATACCCGCGCGGCGCTGCAAGGCTTTGCCGGCCCGCAGTTGCACCTGTTCGGCGCTGCCGATGGGCTGGTGCCGGCCGAAGCCGCGGGCGCCTTGCTGACGCTGTTGGCGGATGTGGAGGTGGGCCTGATCGAGCAGGTTGGGCACGCCTTCGTGGTTGAGCGGCCCCATGAAGTGGCGGCGGCGATTCAGGCTTTTCTGCATGGGGTCGAGGATGACTGATCTGGCCCAGGTGGCATTGCCGGGCGTGCCGGACAAGCGCCAGGTGGCGGCCTCGTTTTCCCGTGCCGCGGCCAGTTACGACAGCGTGGCGGCGTTGCAGCGCGCGGTGGCCGACAGCCTGCTGGTGCAGTTGCCGGCCGATTTGCGCCCGCAGCGCTGGCTGGACCTGGGCTGTGGCACGGGCTATTGCAGCCGTGCCCTGGCCCAGCGCTACGGCGCAGAGCAGGGGCTGGCGCTGGACCTGGCCGAAGGCATGCTGCGCCACGCCCGGCCCCAGGGTGGCGCCGCACACTTTATTGCCGGCGATGCCGAGCGCCTGCCGTTGGCGCCGGCTAGCTGTGATTTGCTGGTGTCCAGCCTGGCGCTGCAATGGTGTGGCGACTTTGCCGCGGTTCTCGCTGAAGCTCGCAGGGTGCTGCGTCCAGGCGGCGTGCTGGCGTTCAGCAGCCTGTGTGTTGGCACCCTGCACGAGCTGCAGGCCAGTTGGCAGGCGGTGGATGGCCATGTGCATGTCAATCGCTTCCGCACCTTCAACACCTATCAGCATCTTTGCGCGGCCAGCGGTTTGCAGGTGCGAGCGTTGCAGGTGCAACCGCAGGTGCTGCACTACCCGGACGTGCGCAGCCTGACCGGCGAGTTGAAGGCCCTGGGCGCCCACAATCTTAATCCCGGACGCCCCGGCGGCCTGACCGGGCGTGAGCGTATTCGCGCCCTGCTCGCGGCCTATGAGGGTTTCCGCCAACCCCAAGGGCTGCCGGCCACCTATCAGGTGCTGTATGCCGTGCTGCACA
>DAITLT010000389.1:0-2888 GCA_036835505.1 Pseudomonas sp. | reverse complement strand
GAGCCGCTCATGCAGCGGCTGGCGCCCGCGAAGAAGCGGAACACGTCAGCCACGGCCGGCAGTTCGTCATTCAGTGCGGCGCTGTAGGGCTTGCCGCAGTTGTTCGACTCCAGGCGCGCCAGGCTTTCGGCATTGGCGTCGATGGCGTCGGCCAGGCGCAGCAGCAACTGGGCGCGGTCTTTCGGTACGGTCTGCGACCAGCTGTCGAAGGCTGCGTCGGCGGCTTGCACGGCGGCGTCTACCTGGGCCGGGCTGGCTTCATGGATGTCCACCAGGGTGGTGCCGAGGGACGGGTTGAGCACGGCCTGGGCGGCGCCTTCGCCAGCGATCAGCTGGCCATTGATCAGCAGTTTGGTTTGCATCGCTTTTCCCTTGTGTACAGGTTGAATGGGGTAGATGGAACGTCGGAGCGGCTTGCTTCAAGCGCATCGCGACTGAAGTCGCTCCTATCACAGGACATTTATTTCCCGCCGCTGCCGGCCACGCCTTCGCCGCCTTTGGTCAGGTAGTAGGCGCCGAGGATCGGCAGCATGGTCACCAGCATCACCAGCATGGCCACCACGTTGGTCACCGGTACGTCGCGGGGTCGACCGAGCTGGTTGAGCAGCCAGATCGGTAAGGTGCGTTCGTGACCGGCGGTGAAGGTGGTGACGATGATCTCGTCGAACGACAGAGCAAACGCCAGCATGCCGCCGGCCAGCAGGGCGGAGCCTAAGTTGGGCAGGATGATGTAGCGGAAGGTCTGCCAGCCGTCTGCGCCGAGGTCCATGCTGGCTTCGATCAGGCTGTGGCTGGTGCGGCGGAAGCGGGCGATGACGTTGTTGTAGACGATCACCACGCAGAAGGTCGCGTGACCAATGATGATGGTCAGCATGCCGGGCTCAATCCCTAAGCTCTTGAACGCCGACAGCAGCGCCAAACCGGTGATGATGCCGGGCAGGGCGATGGGCAGGATCAGCAGCAAGGAGATGCCTTCCTTGCCGAAGAAGTCACGGCGGTACAGCGCCGCGGCGGCCAGGGTGCCGAGGACCATGGCGATCAGGGTGGCGACGCAGGCGATCTGCAGCGACAGCTTGATCGACTCCAGCACGTCTTCGCGGGCAAAGGCGACGCTGAACCAGCCCAGGGTGAAGCCCTGGGGCGGGAAGCTGAAGGCGGCGTCTTCGGTGTTGAAGGCGTACAGGCAGATGATCACGATGGGGAAGTGCAAAAACACCAGACCGCCCCAGGCCGCGAGTTTCAGGCCCCAGGACGCTTGATCCCCTTGTTTGGCTGAATTAAAGCGCATCGAAGGCCCCCAGACGTTTGACGATGGCGAGGTAAATAGTGATCAACACAATGGGTACTAGGGTGAAGGCCGCAGCCATCGGCATGTTGCCGATCGCGCCTTGCTGGGCGTAGACCATGCTGCCGATGAAGTAGCCGGGCGGGCCGATCAGCTGCGGCACGATAAAGTCGCCGAGGGTCAGGCTGAAGGTGAAGATCGAACCGGCGGCAATCCCCGGCACACACAGCGGCAGGATCACCTGCATAAAGGTTTGCCGTGGCTTGGCGCCGAGGTCGGCGGAGGCTTGCAGCAAGGACGGCGGCAGGCGTTCGATGGAGGCCTGGATCGGCAGGATCATGAATGGCAGCCAGATATAGACGAACACCATCCAGCGGCCCAGGTGCGAGGTCGACAGGGTGCTGCCGCCGACGCCGGGCATGCCGAGGATGAACTGCAGCAGCGGGGTCAGCCCCAGTTGCTCGACAAACCACTGGGCGACGCCGCCTTTGGCCAGCAGCAAGGTCCAGGCGTAGGCCTTGACGATATAGCTGGCCCACATCGGCATCATCACGGCGATATAGAAGAACGCCTTGGTTTTACCGCTGGTGTAGCGCGCCATGTAATAGGCGATCGGGAAGGCCAGCAGCGCGCTGCCGAGGGTCACGGCGATGGCCATGTACAGGGTGCGCAGGATGATGTCGTAGTTGGCCGGCTGAAACAGGGCGGCAAAGTTGCCCAGGGTCAGGTCTGGCGTCACCGCCATGGTGAAGTCGTCGAAGGTGTAGAAGCCCTGCCACATCAGACCGAGCAGGGAGCCCAGGTAGATGGCGCCAAACCACAGCAAGGGTGGCAGCAAGAGCAAGGCCAGGTACAGGTTGGGGCGCCGGTACAGCAGGCTGGAGAAACGCCGCAGGGCACCGTTGGGTGCCATCGACGCAGAGACAGACTGGTTCATCTCAAGCCTCCTCGCGCAACTGCACCATGGCGTCGCGCGGCCAGCGTGCGGTCAGGCGCTGGCCAGGCTGAAACGCCGGAGTGCTGTCCAGCCACTGGCTGTTGGCCTGGCTGACGCTGAGGGTCTGGCCGTTGTCCAGTTGTAGCTCGAAGCGGGTGGTGCTGCCCTGGTACTGCACGTCGTGCAGCAGGCCGCTGGTTTCCACTTCATGGCTGGCAATGGCGCTGCCAGCTTGAGCCAAGTGGATATGTTCCGGGCGAATCGAGAAGGGCTGGCTGCTGTTGCTCAGCTGGGCTGCCAGCGTGCCACGCAGCACGTTGGAGGTGCCGACGAACTCGGCGACAAACGCGGTGGCCGGGCGCATGTACAGGTTGCGCGGGGTGTCGACCTGCTCGATGCGGCCTTTGTTGAACACCGCCACGCGGTCGGACATCGATAGCGCTTCGGTCTGGTCGTGGGTGACGAAGATGAAGGTGATGCCGAGTTGGCGCTGGAGTTTCTTCAGCTCGCTCTGCATCTGTTCGCGCAGCTTTAAATCCAGCGCACCGAGGGGTTCATCAAGCAGCAGCACCCGTGGTCGATTGACCAGCGCGCGGGCCAGGGCCACGCGCTGGCGCTGGCCGCCGGACATGGCCGCGGGCTTGCGCTCGCCAAAGCCGCTCAGGG
>DAITLT010000388.1:0-2900 GCA_036835505.1 Pseudomonas sp. | reverse complement strand
TCGAAACTGCCACTCTGCAACATTGGCAGTGCTGTAACGCCGTCATCGGCCTCGGCGGTATTGGTAAAACCCAAGTCACGCAAGAGGTTCTTGATGATTCGGCGCATCGTCGAGAAGTCATCGACGATGAGGATTTTCATATTCTTGTCCAAATCGACCTCCGTACAGTCCCAAACATGTCCAGCACCTGGGCATGTTGTGCAATCGTGAAACCAGCCTCGTGCTCAGTGTTCACGCCATTCGCCTAGCCGGGCCCGCAAACGTGCGGCGCACTGGCTGTGTAGTTGGCTGACGCGCGATTCACTTACCCCCAGCACTTCGCCAATTTCCTTTAGATTCAGCTCTTCATCGTAATACAGGGCCAGGATCAAGCGTTCGCGTTCTGGCAGGTTGGCGATGGCCTCGGCCAGCGCCGCCTGGAAGCGTTCTTCCTCCAGATCACCCGAGGGTTCAAGCTGGGTCGTGCCCCGTTCCTCATGGCCAGCGCCTGGCTCGTTTTCCTGCAACAGGTCATCGAAGCTGAACAAGCGGCTGCCCAAAGTGTCGCTCAGAATGCCGTAGTAATCCTCGAGACTCAATTGGAGTTCGGCCGCAACCTCTTGATCTTTAGCGTCTCGACCGGTTCTGGCCTCAACTTTTCGGATTGCATCGCTAACCATGCGGCTGTTTCGATGCACCGAACGCGGCGCCCAATCGCCTTTGCGCACGTCATCGAGCATGGCGCCACGGATGCGAATGCCGGCATAGGTTTCAAAACTCGCGCCCTTGCTGACATCGTATTTGCCGGAAGCTTCGAGCAGGCCAATCATCCCCGCCTGGATCAAATCGTCCACCTGAACGTTAGCCGGTAATCGGGCCAACAGATGGTAGGCAATGCGCTTGACCAACGGCGCATAGCGCTCGATCAACTGGTGCCGGGAGTCCTGCGCCTGCGCTTTGCTGTACATACGAAGTCCAGTGGCTGCTGTCATACGCCGATATCCGCACCCGACTGCTGCACCAGGCGCTCAACGAAAAACTCCAGGTGGCCGCGCGGGTTGGCCGGCAGCGGCCAGGCATCGACCTTCTGGGCAATCGCCTTGAAGGCCAGTGCGCACTTCGAGCGCGGAAAAGCCTCATACACCGCACGCTGCTTCTGCACGGCCTTGCGCACCGATTCGTCGTAAGGAATGGCGCCGACATACTGCAAAGCCACATCGAGAAAACGGTCGGTGACCTTAGTCAGCTTAGCAAACAGATTGCGTCCTTCTTGCGGACTGTGGGCCATGTTGGCCAACACCCGGAAACGGCTCATGCCGTGATCACGGTTGAGCAATTTGATCAGCGCGTAGGCGTCGGTGATCGAGGTCGGCTCGTCGCACACCACCAGCAGAACCTCCTGGGCGGCGCGGACAAAGCTGACCACGCCATCGCCGATCCCGGCGGCGGTGTCGATGATCAACACGTCGAGGTTGTCGCTGATTTCGCTGAATGCCTGGATCAACCCGGCATGCTGCATGGGCGACAACTGCACCATGCTCTGGGTGCCCGAGGCGGCCGGCACGATGCGAATACCGCCCGGCCCTTGCAGCAACACGTCACGCAACTCGCACTCGCCACTGATCACGTCTTCCAGCGTGCGCTTGGCGGTCAGCCCCAGCAGCACGTCGACGTTGGCCAGGCCCAGGTCGGCATCCATCAACATGACCCGCCGACCAAGGTCAGCCAGGGCCAGGGACAGGTTCACCGACACATTGGTCTTGCCGACGCCGCCCTTGCCGCCGGTCACCGCAATCACCTGAACGGGATGCATACTACCCATGTTCTCTACACACCTTGTCTTGCTTCAACTGGGATCGCCCGTCTGAGTTCACTCAGCCAATCCAGGCGATGCAAGGTACACACCTTCTCACAGGCTAGCCGACACGCTGTGAGGGGTGCTGATATAAATCCGCAAACATATCGGCCATGGCCTCTTCGCTGGGTTGCTCCGCGGCCTGCAAACTCACCGCACGGCTAACCAGTTGATGACTGCGCGGTACTTGCAGGTCATCGGGAATTTTCGGCCCGTCAGCCAGATAGGCTACCGGCAGGTGCTGACTGATGGCCAGTCCTAAAACCTCGCCCAGGCTGGTGGCCTCGTCCAGCTTGGTCAAAATGCAGCCGGACAAACCACAACGCTTGTAGCTATGGTACGCCGCCTTGAGCACTTGGCTCTGGCTGGTGGCGGCCAACACCAGATAATTCTTCGCCTTGACCCCACGGCTGGCCAGGGCTTCCAGCTGCATGCGCAGCTCCGGCGCGCTGCCCGGCAGCCCGGCGGTATCGACCAGCACCAGACGCTTGCGCATCAAGGGTGCCAGGGCCTGGGTCAGGGACTGGCCCGGATCGACCTGGGTCACCGAGACATTGAGGATGCGCCCCAGGGTCTTGAGCTGCTCCTGGGCGCCGATGCGGTAGCTATCCATGCTCACCAGGGCGATATTCTGCGCGCCGTACTTGAGTACATAACGCGCCGCCAGCTTGGCCAGGGTGGTGGTCTTACCCATGCCCGCCGGCCCCACCAAGGCAATCACCCCGCCCTCTTCCAGCGGCTCAACCTGCGGCGTGCGAATGGCGTGGGCCAGATGGGCCAGCAACATGCGCCAGGCCTGGCGTGGCTCGGCTACCTTGGCGACCCGCTCCAGCAAGACCCGCGACAAGTCGGCCGACAGGCCCATGCGCTGCAGGCGTCGCCACAGACTGGCCTGCTGCGGCTTGCGGGTTTGCAGTTGGCCCCAGGCAATCGAGCCCAACTGCACCTCGATCAATTCACGCAGGCCATGCAACTCAAAACGCATGGCGTCCAGGGCGCTTTGCTCGGTGCCGGCCGAGGCAGTCGCAGCGCTGCGCGGCAAGGCCGGCCGAGGCGCCAGCGGCTT
>DAITLT010000387.1:0-2908 GCA_036835505.1 Pseudomonas sp. | reverse complement strand
GTGATCTGCGAGGACGTACCTGCAGTCACGGTGCCGCCTTTCGGGTTGAACGCAGGCTTCAAGGCCGCCAGGCTTTCCAGGGTGGTTTCCGGACGAATGGTTTCGTCGTAGTCGAACACCTTCAGGAAGCCGTTCTCGTCGTAGCCTTGCATCGGGATGATTTCATCCTTGAACTTGCCTTCGACGGTGGCTTTTTGCGCCAGACGGTGCGAACGCTCACCGAATGCATCCTGCTTCTCACGGCTGATGCCATGCATCTTGCCGAGCATTTCAGCAGTCAGACCCATCATGCCCGACGCCTTGGCAGCGTACAGGGACATGTGCGGGTTTGGATCAACGCCGTGCATCATGCTGACGTGGCCCATGTGCTCCACACCGCCGATGACGAACACGTCACCGTTGCCGGTCTGGATCGCCTGCACGGCAGTGTGCAGGGCGCTCATGGACGAACCACACAGACGGCTGACGGTTTGCGCCGCGCTGGTGTGCGGGATCTGGGTCATCAGCGACGCCATGCGCGCGATGTTCCAGCCCTGCTCCAGGGTCTGGTTTACACAGCCCCAGATCACGTCTTCCACTTCTGCCGGATCCAGCTTGGTATTGCGTGCCAGCACGCCGCTGATCAGGTTGGCCGAGAGGTTCTCGGCACGGGTGTTGCGGTGCATACCGCCTTTGGAACGACCCATCGGGGTACGGCCAAAGTCAACGATGACCGCGTCTCTTGGATTCAAGCTCATAAATTTTCTCTCGCTCTAATCGTTGCGCGATTAACCGAAAAACTTCTGGCCGTTTTTGGCCATCTCACGGAGTTTTTCAGTCGGGAAGTACAACGCACCCAGGTCGGCATATTTGTCGGCCAGAGCAACGAATTCGGCCACACCGATGCTATCGATGTAACGCAGCGCACCACCGCGGAAGGGAGGGAAACCAATGCCGTAGATCAAGCCCATATCGGCTTCGGCAGCAGTTTCAACGATACCGTCTTCCAGGCAACGAACAGTTTCCAGGCACAGCGGGATCATCATCCAGTTGATGATGTCTTCGTCGGTGACTTCGCGCTGCTCATAGATGACCGGCTTGAGCACTTCGAGAACCGCAGGATCTGCGACTTTCTTCGGCTTGCCGCGCTTGTCCATCTCGTAGGCGTAGAAACCCTTGCCGTTCTTCTGACCCAGACGGTCGGCTTCGTACAGTGCATCGACAGCCGAGCGACGCTCGTCCTTCATGCGATCCGGGAAGCCTTCAGCCATCACGTCGCGACCGTGGTGGCCGGTGTCGATGCCGACCACGTCCATCAGGTACGCCGGGCCCATGGGCCAGCCGAATTTCTCCATGATCTTGTCGATCCGCACGAAATCGACGCCAGCGCTGACCAGCTTGGCGAAACCGCCGAAGTACGGGAACAGCACGCGGTTGACCAGGAAGCCTGGGCAATCGTTAACCACAACCGGGGTCTTGCCCATCTTCTTGGCGTAGGCCACGGTGGTGGCAACCGCCACTTCACCGGACTTCTCGCCGCGAATCACTTCAACCAGCGGCATCATGTGTACCGGGTTGAAGAAGTGCATGCCGCAGAAGTTTTCCGGACGCTTGAGGGCCTGAGCCAGCAAGCTGATGGAAATGGTCGAGGTGTTGGAAGTCAGAATGGCATCTTCCTTCACATGGCCTTCCACCTCAGCCAGCACGATCTGCTTGATCTTGGGGTTCTCAACCACGGCTTCAACGACGATGTCGACGTTGCCGAAATCGCCATAGGACATGGTCGGACGAATCGCATTCAGCGCTTCAGCCATCTTCGCCGGGGTCATGCGACCCTTGGCAACACGGCCGCCGAGCAGCTTGCTCGCCTCGTTCAAGCCCATCTGGATACCCTCTTCACGGATATCCTTCATCATGATCGGCGTGCCTTTGGAGGCCGACTGGTAGGCGATGCCGCCACCCATGATGCCGGCGCCGAGTACGGCAGCCAGTTTCACGTCTTTAGCGATAGCGTCGTAGTCTTTGGCTTTTTTCTTCAGCTCCTGATCGTTCAGGAACAGACCGATCAAGCTTTCCGCAACCGAAGTCTTGGCCAGTTTGACGAAGCCAGCAGCTTCCACTTCCAACGCTTTATCGCGACCGAAGTTGGCGGCTTTCTGGATGGTCTTGATTGCTTCAACCGGCGCCGGATAGTTCGGGCCAGCCTGACCTGCCACAAAACCCTTGGCAGTTTCGAAGCACATCATTTGCTCAATGGCGTTGAGCTTGATTTTTTCCAGCTTTGACTGACGCTTGGCCTTGAAGTCCAGCTCGCCGGAAATGGCGCGCTTGACCAGGTCCAGAGCAGCAGCCTGGAGCTTGTCGGCAGTTACAACAGCGTCAACAGCACCCACTTTCAGGGCGTCGGCCGCTTTGTTTTCCTTGCCGGAGGCAATCCACTCAACGGCGTTATCGGTACCGATAACCCGTGGCAGACGCACGGTGCCGCCGAAGCCTGGGTAGATGCCCAGCTTGACTTCCGGCAGACCAATTTTGGCGCTGTCGGCCATGACCCGGTAGTCACCGGCCAGGCACATTTCGAAACCGCCACCCAGAGCGATGCCATTGATGGCAACCACAGTCGGCACAGCCAGGTCTTCAAAGTCACTGAAGATCTTGTTGGCTTCGAGGTTGCCGGCTACCAGCTCTTCGTCTGGCAGCTTGAAGTTGTCGACGAACTCGGTGATGTCGGCACCGACGATAAACACGTCTTTGCCGCTGGTGACAATCACGCCCTTGATCGAGCCATCTGCCTTGATGGCATCCACCGCCTGACGCAGGTCGGTCAGAGTAAGACGGTTGAATTTGTTGACGGACTCACCCTTGAGGTCGAAATTCAATTCGACGATGCCGCTCTCAAGAGCCTTAACCGTGATGGCTTTACCTTCGT
>DAITLT010000386.1:0-2918 GCA_036835505.1 Pseudomonas sp. | reverse complement strand
AAGTCCGAGCCGCCCTTTTCGACCATCAAGCGCAGCAGTTTTTCGAATTCCATGGGCCTTCTCGCCTAGCACACCTGGCACGCCATGCAGTGCCAGGGCACCGCGCCCAGAAGGGCCGACCGCTTGCGGGCGTGTAGCGCAAGGGCCGCTCGCCGCCTCCCGCAACGGGAGGCGCGGCTTGAATCAGAAGTTTTCCGGGGTCTTGGCTTTTTCCCGCGCCGCATCACGGCTGACGATGCCCTTGGCCACCAGGCCCTTGAGGCAGGAGTCGAGGGTTTGCATGCCGAGCGAGCCGCCGGTCTGGATCGCCGAATACATCTGCGCCACCTTGTCTTCGCGGATCAGGTTACGGATCGCCGGGGTGCCGATCATGATCTCGTGGGCCGCCACCCGGCCGCCGCCGACCTTTTTCAGCAGGGTCTGGGAGATAACCGACTGCAGCGACTCGGAAAGCATGGAGCGAACCATGGATTTTTCTTCCGCGGGGAACACGTCAACCACCCGGTCGATGGTCTTCGCCGCCGAGGTGGTGTGCAGGGTGCCGAATACCAGGTGACCGGTTTCCGCGGCGGTCAGCGCCAGGCGGATGGTCTCCAGGTCGCGCATCTCACCCACCAGGATGATGTCCGGGTCTTCGCGCAGGGCCGAGCGCAAGGCCTCGGAGAAGCCGAGGGTGTCGCGGTGTACTTCACGCTGGTTGATCAGGCACTTCTTCGATTCGTGAACGAATTCGATCGGGTCTTCGACGGTGAGGATGTGGTGATATTTGTTGCTATTGATGTAGTCGAGCATGGCCGCCAGGGTGGTCGACTTGCCCGAACCGGTCGGCCCGGTCACCAGCACCAGGCCGCGCGGCACGTCGGAAATCTTCTTGAAAATTTCGCCCATGCCCAGGTCTTCCATCGACAAGACCTTGGACGGAATGGTCCGGAACACCGCACCGGCACCGCGATTCTGGTTAAAAGCGTTAACCCGGAAGCGCGCCACGCCGGGCACTTCGAAGGAGAAGTCGGTTTCCAGGAATTCTTCGAAATCCTTGCGCTGCTTGTCGTTCATGATGTCGTAGATCAGCGCATGAACCTGCTTATGATCGAGGGCCGGCAGGTTGATCCGACGCACATCGCCATCGACGCGAATCATCGGCGGCAGGCCCGCCGAGAGGTGCAGGTCTGAAGCGCCTTGCTTGGCGCTGAAGGCAAGCAGCTCGGTAATATCCATGGGACTCCCTAATGACAAGCAAGCAGGTAGAATGCCGCAGACCCCAGACGGGCGGGCGATAGAGCGTGAGTAATGTCCACGATAGCAGAGAATATTGCAAAGGTCGGTGAGCGAATCCGTGCGGCGGCGCAAGCCTCGGGGCGCGACTTAGACAGTGTTGGCCTGCTTGCGGTGAGCAAGACCAAACCGGCTGCCGCGGTGCGCGAAGCCTATGCCGCGGGCCTGCGTGACTTCGGCGAAAACTACCTGCAGGAAGCCCTGGAGAAACAGGCCGAACTCAGTGAGCTGGCCTTGATCTGGCACTTTATCGGCCCCATTCAATCGAACAAGACCAAGCCGATTGCCGAGCATTTCGCCTGGGTGCATTCGGTGGACCGCCTGAAGATTGCCCAACGCCTGGCCGAGCAACGGCCGAGCCACTTGCCACCGCTGAACATCTGTTTGCAGGTCAACGTCAGCGCCGAGGACAGCAAGTCGGGCTGTGCGCCGGCCGAGTTGGTCGCCCTGGCCCTGGCCGTGAGCCAATTGCCGAACCTGCGCCTGCGTGGCCTGATGGCGATTCCCGAGCCGACCGACGATGTGGCGGCCCAACGGGCGGCCTTTGCCCGCTTGCGCGAACTGCGCGATGGCTTGCCGCTGCCCCTCGACACCCTGTCCATGGGCATGAGCCATGACCTGGACGCCGCGATCGCCGAAGGCGCGACCTGGGTGCGCATCGGCACTGCCCTGTTTGGCGCCCGTGATTACCCGAGCGCCTGAATTGAACTTAAAAGGAAGCTGCACATGAGCCACCCACGCATCGCCTTTATCGGCGCCGGCAACATGGCCACCAGCCTGATCGGCGGCTTGCTCGCCCAGGGCATTCCGGCCAGCCAGATCCGCGCCAGCGATCCCGGCGCCGAGCAGCGGGCGAAGATCGCCGCTGAACACGGCATCGCCCTGTTTGCCGACAACGCCGAGGCCATCGCCGGCGCCGACGTAATCGTCCTCGCCACCAAACCGCAGGTGCTTAAAGAGGTGTGCCTGGCCCTGGCCCCCAGCCTGCAGGACGGCCAACTACTGGTCTCCATCGCCGCCGGCATCAGTTGCGCGAGCCTCGGTAACTGGCTGGGCGCCCGGCCCATCGTGCGCTGCATGCCCAACACCCCGGCACTGTTGCGCCAGGGCGTCAGCGGCCTGTATGCCAATGCCCAGGTCAGCCCGGCCCAGCGCACGCTGGCCGAACAATTGCTCAGCGCCGTGGGCATCGCCCTGTGGCTGGAGAACGAACAACAGATCGACGCGGTGACCGCCGTTTCCGGCAGCGGCCCGGCGTATTTCTTCCTGCTGATCGAGGCCATGAGCGCCGCCGGTGAGCAGTTGGGCCTGCCCAAGGCGATCGCCGCCCAGTTGACCCTGCAGACGGCCCTGGGCGCCGCCCACATGGCGGTGGCCAGTGACGTCGCGGCCGCCGAACTGCGCCGCCGGGTCACCTCCCCCAATGGCACCACCGAAGCCGCGATCAACACCTTCCAGGCCGGTGGTTTTACCGAGCTGGTCGCACAGGCGCTGGGTGCCGCCGCCAAACGCTCGGCCGAACTGGCCGAACAACTGGGAAACTAAGGAATCCTCATGTCCGGATTAGTCGAAGCCCTCATCTATATCATCCAGACCCTCGGCAGCCTGTACCTGCTGATCGTGCTGCTGCGCTTTATCCTGCA
>DAITLT010000385.1:0-2918 GCA_036835505.1 Pseudomonas sp. | reverse complement strand
CATGACGACTCCGCAGTGAGCAATGGCGAAAAGGCGGCCATGGTAAAGCAAAACGGCGGCCGATTGGCCGCCGTTTGTACTGTTGCGCAGGCTTAGGCCGGGCTGGCCTCGGTGGCGTTTTTCGCCGGTGGCATGGACGACAGCAGGGCCATGATCAGGGCCGCCAGGTAGGGCAGCGACTGCACCAGCAACATGCCGACCCAGAATTTCACATCCGCGCTGGGGAAGCCTTGCACCAGGCCGATGCCCAGGGCCGCGCCCCACAGCAGCAGCATGATAAACACCTCTTCGCGGGCTTCGGCCAGGGCCACCATGATGCCGTGGTTGGAGGCCATCTTCGGCGTGCGGAAGAACGGAATGGTCTCGGTGAAGGCACCGTACAGCACCGCCTTGGCGATCGTATGGGACAGCGCCAAACCGGCCACCGCGGCCTGGATCGAGCGCCACAGATCAACCCCCAGGGCGCGGCGGTAGAGGAACAGGATCTTGCCGAACTTGAAGAAGAACAGCGCCAGCGGCGGGATGGCGAAGATCATCAGCGGCGGATCGACCCGCTGCGGCACGATGATCATCGCCGCCGACCAGAGCAGCGCACCGATGGTGAAGAAGATGTTCAGGCCATCGGCAATCCACGGCAGCCAACCGGCGACGAAGTGGTAGCGCTGGCCACGGGTCAGCTCGGAGTCTTTGCCGAGGAACAGGCTGCGGGCGTGGCCCTTCATGATCTGAATGGCGCCGTAGGCCCAGCGGAAGCGCTGCTTCTTGTAGTCGATAAAGGTATCTGGCATCAGCCCGCGACCGAAGCTCTGGTGGGCGTAGGCGGCGGAGTAGCCTTTCTCGAACACGCGCAGGCCCAGCTCGGCATCTTCGCAGATGGTCCAGTCGGCCCACTTCAGCTCATCCATCACGCTGCGGCGGATCATGGTCATGGTGCCGTGCTGGATGATCGCGTCACGGTCGTTACGGGTGACCATGCCGATATGGAAGAAGCCCTTGTATTCCGCGTAGCAGAGCTTCTTGAAGCTGTTTTCTTCGCCGTCGCGGTAGTCCTGGGGCGATTGCACCACGGCGATCTTCGGATCGGCAAAGTGCGGCACCATGTATTTCAGCCAGTTGCGATCGACGCAGTAGTCGGAGTCGATCACCGCCACCACTTCGGCATCCTTTGCTGTGTGCGGCAGGATGTAGTTCAGTGCGCCGCCCTTGAAGCCGGCAATCGGCGCCACGTGGAAGAAGCGGAAGCGTGGCCCCAGCTCTTCGCAATAGGCCTTGATCGGCTCCCAGACCGCCGGGTCCTTGGTGTTGTTGTCGATGATGATGACTTCAAAGTCCGGGTAGTCGAGGTTGGCCAGGGCATCCAGGGTCTGTTTGACCATCTCCGGCGGCTCGTTGTAGCAGGGCACGTGTACCGAGACTTTCGGCCGGTAGCTGCTGTCGCCCAGAACCGGCTGAAACGGCCGGCGGCGGGCTTGCAGCCAGACGGTTTCGGCCAGCTCGTGGGCTTCGGTGAGCAACACGATAAACACGCCGAGGGCGCCCAGACCCAGCAGGCCGCCGACGGTCAGGCTGAACCAGGTGCTGTATTGCTGGCTGTAGTCGTAGCCGATCCAGACCATCGCCGAGCCGCCGGCAAAGGCCACCACGGTGAGGAAGGTGCGGCCGCGCTGGCGCATGGCGCTGCCGTCGATCAGCAGCAAGGCCAGGGCCAACAGGGCCATGACCACCGAGCCGATGGCCAGCACGCGCCATTGCGGGATGGCCACAATCGGCCCCTCAAAGGCGAACTTGGGCTGGCGGGCGGCGTTGTAGACGCCCCAGTAGGCGCCCACCGAGCCTTCTTCGCTGGCCTTCCAGGGCTGGTCGAAGGCTTCGATGACGAAGTAGTTGTAGCCCTTGGCATTCAGGGTGCTGACCAGGGTGCGCAGGTAGATGGCCTGGTCGGCCTGGCTGGCATCGGCACCGCCGCGCATGCGGCCGTTGCTCGGCCAACCCACTTCCGAGAGCAGCAGGGGTTTTTTCGGGAAGAGTTTTTTCAGGTCCTTGGCGCGATCGAGGACGAACTGGGTGGAGTCCTCCATCGGCACGAATTCCCAGTACGGCAGGATGTGCGCGGCGATCAGATCGACGTGCTTGGCCAGTTCCGGGTGCTCCTGCCAGACGTGCCACTGCTCGGAGGTGGTCACCGGCACCTTGACCGCCGCGCGCACGCGGTCGAGGTAGACGATCAGGTTTTCCGGGGTGATTTCCTGGCGGAACAGGGCCTCGTTACCCACTACGACCCGGACGACGCTGCGGGTGCTGTTGGCCAGTTCGATGGCCTTGGCGATTTCCCGCTCGTTACGCTCCAGGTCGTTGCCGATCCAGATGCCCAGGGTCACGCGCAGGCCGAACTCCTCGGCCAGGCGCGGAATGTCGGCCAGGCTGTTTTCCACCGAGTAGGTGCGGATGTTGTCCGTCTGGGTGCTGAGCAGCTCCAGGTCGGCGCGGATCTGTTCGTCGTTGGGGTAGGTGTTCTTCTGCGGGTTCTGGTCCAGCCGGAACGGCGAGAAGGAGAAACCGGAGATCTGCTCGGGCCATTCCGGGGCGCTGACCGGCCGGTTGTAGAGCGCCCAGATGCCGGTAAATAGCGCCGCGATTGCGACGAAAATCACCAGGTTGAGACCAAGTTTGCGCGATGACATAGGGATTTTGGGTTCCAAAGGGTGGAACGGGGGGTACGAGGGGCATGGCGGCCAGCGCCAGTCGGCGCGCATCCTACCCCGGCCTCCGATGACTGTATAGCTCCCGCCGACCCTGCGAAAGAGGCCCCGCAGGCTAATGCCCGTCCGCTCGAAGCATTTACCTCTACACCAGAGGCCAGAGGCGTAGCCCAATGAAATGGACTCCTCCCTTCTACGGCGTCAATGCGCCAGACTGAA
>DAITLT010000384.1:0-2923 GCA_036835505.1 Pseudomonas sp. | reverse complement strand
CGAATTTTGCCCATCATTTCCATACTGATCACCCTGTGTTCTCCTGCTCAAAAATTGAGCAGAAGCAGTTGAACACCTGGGTCAGTTTTCAGTCGGCAGAACAGCCTCTACTGGGTCAGTTTTCGGTCAGCGGCAACACAATGGTGTAGTTTGTCTTCGTGGATTTCTTCTTTTTCTTATTCGTGAGTGGGTGTAACGCCCATGTGATTTTTTTGTTGTCAAAGTCAAATTAAAGGCAATAAAAAACCCAGTCATTTGACTGGGTTTTTGTTATATGGCTCCGCGACCTGGACTCGAACCAGGGACCCAATGATTAACAGTCATTTGCTCTACCGACTGAGCTATCGCGGAACAACGGACCGTATGTTACTGATTCAAAAGGTTAAGTCAACACTCCTGTAAGCAAAACGGCGCGGCGAGGGAGGCTCTACAGCGCCGTTTTACTCGGCCTCAAGGCTTAGATCACTTGAGCTATGGCGCGCGTAACGGCATCGAGGTTGTTGCGGTTCAGTGCGGCGACGCAGATGCGGCCGGTCCCGACGGCGTAGATGGCAAACTCGCTCTTCAGGCGTTCAACCTGTTCTGCGTTGAGGCCGGAGTAGGAGAACATACCCCGTTGCCGTGCAACAAAGCTGAAATCGCGTTTGGCGCCTTGGGCGGCCAGTTGCTCGACCATGGCCATGCGCATGTCGCGGATGCGTTCGCGCATTTCAGCCAGTTCTTGCTCCCACATGGCCCGCAGTTCAGCGCTGTTGAGCACGCTGGCGACGACGGTGGCGCCGTGGGTGGGTGGGTTGGAGTAGTTGGTGCGAATCACGCGCTTGGCTTGTGACAGTACGCGGCCAGCCTCTTCTTTCGAGTTGGTGACGATTGAGAGGGCACCTACGCGCTCGCCATACAGAGAGAAGGACTTTGAGAACGAACTGGAGACCAGGAAGTTCAGCCCCGAATCAGCAAACAAGCGCACGGCGGCGGCGTCTTGCTCAATGCCATCGCCAAAGCCCTGGTAGGCGATGTCGAGGAAGGGCACATGCTCGCGCTCGCGTACGACGTCCAGCACGGCTTGCCAATCGTCCAGGCTCAGGTCGACGCCCGTTGGGTTATGGCAGCAGGCATGCAACACCACGATCGAGCGGGGTGGCAGGCTCTTAAGGTCGGCGAGCATGCCGGCACGATTGACGCCGTGGTTGGCGGCATCGTAGTAGCTGTAGTTCTGCACGGGAAAGCCTGCGGCTTCAAATAGGGCGCGGTGGTTTTCCCAGCTTGGATCGCTGATCGCCACTACGGCGTTCGGCAGCAGACGCTTGAGAAAGTCCGCGCCGGTTTTCAGAGCGCCGGTGCCGCCGACCGATTGAGTGGTGACTACACGGCCGGCCGCCAGCAGTTCGGAGTCGCTGCCAAACAGCAGCTTTTGCACGGCCTGGTCGTAGGCAGCAATGCCCTCGATAGGCAGATAGCCGCGTGGTGCGTGGGCTTCAATGCGTGCTTGTTCGGCCGCAGCGACAGCGCGCAGCAACGGAATACGACCCTCTTCGTTGAAGTAAACGCCAACACCCAGGTTCACCTTGTGGGTACGAGGATCGGCATTGAAGGCTTCATTGAGACCCAGAATAGGATCGCGCGGCGCCATTTCGACGGCAGAGAACAGGCTCATTATGCGGCAGCTCTAAAGAAAGACTGAGGGCATGCAACACCTCGCTACGACTAGCGTTAGGGGTTGCGCAGACGGGTCGCTATTATAGCGACCAAGGACGTGCGCGGCGACAGCGCCAGCACGCTTTTCACCGGGGTTTGACGCCCATTGTGCAAATGCGTCACAGGCGTTTGTCGAGGTATGCATGTCGCAGTTTGAATTGGTCACGCGTTTTCAACCGGCTGGCGATCAGCCTGAGGCCATCCGCCTGATGGTCGAGGGCTTGGAAGCCGGTCTTGCGCATCAAACTCTGTTGGGGGTTACCGGCTCCGGCAAGACCTTCAGCATCGCCAACGTGATCGCCCAAGTGCAGCGCCCGACCCTGGTACTGGCGCCGAACAAGACCCTGGCCGCGCAGTTGTACGGCGAGTTCAAGAGCTTCTTCCCGAACAATGCGGTTGAGTATTTCGTTTCCTATTACGACTACTACCAGCCGGAAGCCTATGTGCCGTCCTCGGACACCTTTATCGAGAAGGATGCCTCGATCAACGATCACATCGAGCAGATGCGTCTGTCGGCGACCAAGGCACTGCTCGAACGTGGTGATGCAATCATCGTCACCACGGTGTCCTGTATCTACGGTCTGGGCGATCCTGAGTCGTACCTGAGGATGGTTCTGCACCTCGATCGTGGCGACAAAATGGATCAGCGTGCCTTGCTGCGTCGCCTGGCCGACCTGCAATACACCCGCAATGACATGGAGTTCGCCCGCGCCACGTTTCGCGTGCGTGGCGATGTAATCGATATTTTTCCGGCTGAATCGGACCTGGAGGCCATCCGTGTCGAGTTGTTCGATGACGAGGTGGAGACGATCAGTGCGTTCGACCCGCTGACCGGCGAAGTGATTCGTAAGCTGCCGCGCTACACCCTCTATCCCAAGAGTCACTACGTGACGCCGCGGGAGAAATTGCTGGAGGCGGTGGAGCAGATCAAGGTCGAGCTCAAGGAGCGTCTGGAGTACCTGCGCACTAACAACAAGCTTGTGGAAGCCCAGCGGCTGGAGCAGCGCACGCGGTTCGACCTGGAGATGATCGTCGAGCTGGGCTACTGCAACGGCATCGAAAACTACTCGCGCTATCTGTCCGGGCGCGAATCCGGGGCGCCGCCGCCGACCTTGTTTGATTACCTGCCAGACAACGCCTTGCTAGTGATCGACGAATCCCACGTCAGCGTTTCGCAGGTCGGCGCCATGTACAAGGGCGACCGCTCGCGCAAGGAAACCCTGGTGGA
>DAITLT010000383.1:0-2929 GCA_036835505.1 Pseudomonas sp. | reverse complement strand
CCAACAGCAGCCCGGAAGGCGTTGACTACATCATCCCAGGTAACGATGACGCCATCCGCGCCATCCAGCTGTACATGGGTGCAATGGCTGACTCGGTAATCCGTGGTCGCACCAACGCTAACGGCGGCACCGACGAATTCGTCGAGCAAGCCCCGGCTGCAGAAGCTGCTGAAGGCTAAGTAAAACGCGTATAGCGTTTGCTTAGTTCGCAAAAAGGGGGCTTGGCCCCCTTTTTGCCACCTTGAAAACCATCGCCGACGTGCAGTTGCAATTGTTTCTAGTCATTGTCGGCAATGCGTTACGAATTGAGCGCCCGTTTTTGGCGGGTGGAATGGTTAACAACCTATCCAGAGGATTTTGAAATGGCAGAAATTACTGCAGCGTTGGTTAAAGAACTGCGTGAGCGTACTGGCGAAGGCATGATGGATTGCAAGAAGGCCTTGACCAAGGCCGGCGGCGACATCGAAAAAGCCATCGACGACATGCGTGCTTCCGGCGCGATCAAAGCTGCCAAGAAAGCGGGCAACGTGGCTGCCGAAGGTGCCATCGCGGTCAAGGTTGCCGAAGACGGCAAGTCGGCCGTGATCCTCGAAGTCAACTCGCAGACCGACTTCCTGGCTCTGCAGGACGATTTCAAGAACTTCGTGACCAGCAGCATCGAAAAAGCCTTCGCTGAAAAACTGACCGACGCAGCTCCGCTGATCGCCGCTCAGGAAGCTGCCCGTGAAGCCCTGGTTGCCAAAGTCGGCGAGAACGTCAACATCCGTCGTCTGGCGCGTGTTGAAGGTGACGTGGTCAATGCCTACCTGCACGGCAACAAGATCGGTGTTGTGGTTGTCCTGAAAGGTGGCGACGCCGATCTGGCCAAGGACATCGCCATGCACGTTGCTGCCAGCAACCCTGAATTCCTGCTGCCTTCGGAAGTTTCCGCTGACGCCATCGAACGCGAAAAAGCCGTGTTCATGAGCCTCAACGAAGACAAGATCAAGGGTAAGCCGGCCGAAATCGTCGAGAAGATGGTTGGCGGTCGTATCCAGAAGTTCCTGGCTGAAGCCAGCCTGGTTGAGCAAGCCTTCGTCAAGGATCCGGAAATCAAGGTCGGTGCGCTGGCCAAGAAAGCCGGTGCTGAAATCGTTTCCTTCACCCGCTTCCAGGTCGGCGAAGGCATCGAGAAACCGGTCGACAACTTCGCTGAAGAAGTTGCTGCCCAGCTGGCTGCCAGCAAGCAGTAAGACGGCTACCGCTGTCGCCCCGAAGAGGCTGCCCGCTAACGCGCGCGGCCTCTTTGTCAAATTGCGGGGATGGCTAGGCTGCAGTGAGTGGTTGGGCCTTGGCACCAATGGCTCGGGGCGCTGTCGAAGCGCTCGATAAAAGCGAACCCTTAGGTTCGCACAGAATTCAAACGCCGCAGGAGAGACTGGTAATGGCTCAGCAGGTGAGTGGTCGTCAACCGCGCTATAAGCGCATTCTGCTCAAACTCAGCGGCGAGGCCCTGATGGGGTCGGAAGATTTCGGCATCGATCCCAAGGTGCTCGATCGCATGGCGTTGGAAGTCGGCCAGTTGGTGGGGATCGGCGTGCAGGTCGGCCTGGTCATCGGCGGTGGCAACCTGTTCCGTGGTGCGGCGCTCTCCGCGGCCGGCATGGATCGGGTCACCGGCGACCATATGGGTATGCTGGCGACCGTGATGAACGCCCTGGCCATGCGCGATGCGCTGGAACGGTCGAATATCCCGGCAATCGTGATGTCGGCGATTTCCATGGTCGGGGTGACCGATCACTACGACCGGCGCAAGGCGCTGCGTCATCTGAAGACCGGTGAGGTGGTGATTTTCGCCGCTGGCACTGGCAACCCGTTCTTCACCACCGATTCGGCTGCCTGCCTGCGCGCCATCGAGATCGATGCCGACGTAGTGCTCAAGGCAACCAAGGTGGACGGTGTGTACACTGCCGATCCGTTCAAGGATCCGCACGCCGAGAAGTTCGACCGTCTGACCTACGATGAAGTGCTTGACCGCAAGCTGGGCGTCATGGACCTGACGGCAATCTGTCTGTGCCGCGACCATAATATGCCGCTGCGGGTTTTCAATATGAACAAGCCCGGTGCCCTGCTGAATGTTGTAGTGGGTGGTGCCGAAGGCACTCTGATTGAGGAAAACAAAGAATGATCAACGCGATCAAGCAAGACGCCCAAGTGCGCATGCAGAAGAGCCTGGAGTCGCTGCTCCATGCATTCAGCCGTATCCGTACCGGTCAGGCGCACCCGAGCATCCTCGGTGGCGTGATGGTGCCTTACTACGGTTCGGATACCCCGCTGAATCAGGTGGCCAACGTCACCGTCAAGGATTCGCGCACCCTGCAGGTCGTGGCCTTCGAGCGCAATATGCTGGCGGCCGTCGACAAGGCGATCCAGAGCTCCGGTCTGGGCTTCAATCCGACCAACCTGGGCGAGCTGCTGCTGATCTCCATGCCGGCCCTGACCGAGGAAACCCGCAAGGGCTTCACCAAGCAGGCCCGTGATGCCGCCGAGGATGGTCGTGTCGCCGTGCGCAATATTCGTCGCGATGCCTTGAGCCAGTTGAAAGACCTGGTCAAGGAAAAGGAAATCAGCGAAGACGAAGAGCGTCGCGCCGCCGACGAGATCCAGAAGCTGACCGACAAGTTCGTGGCCGAGATCGAAGTGGCTGTTAAGCAGAAAGAAGCGGATCTGATGGCCGTTTAACGGCCAGGGTATCGTCATGGACAAGACCAAAGACGGTAACCAGGTCGCTGTGCCGCGGCATGTGGCGATCATCATGGACGGCAATAATCGCTGGGCCAAGAAGCGTCTGCTGCCCGGTGTTGCCGGCCATAAAGCCGGTGTCGATGCGGTGCGTGCGGTTATCGAGGTGTGTGCCGAGGCCGGGGTCGAGGTGCTGACCCTGTTCGCC
>DAITLT010000382.1:2120-2942 GCA_036835505.1 Pseudomonas sp. | reverse complement strand
CGATCAACACGTCCGTGGAAAGGGCCTGGGACATAGCGCGTAGTGCCTTGCTCGGAAAAACAGGCCGGCAGTATAACCCCGGCTCAGCAGGCCGTTGAAGAACGTAGGCGAGGCAGGCAAGACAAGGCAAAAACAGGCGAGGAAGCGGAGTTTACGCGCTGTAACTGAGCACTCCGAGCCTGTTTTTAACGCAGGATTGCCAACGCAGGTAGTTTTTCAACCGCCTGTTAATGCCCGGCGGTGCTGGAGAACAACTGCATCACCACCACCCCGCCAACAATCATGCTCATGCCCAGCAGCGCCGGCCAGTCGAGCTTTTGCCCGTAGATAAACAATGCGGCAATGCTCACCAGCACGATGCCCATGCCCGACCACACCGCATAGGCCACGCCGATCGGGATGGTCTTCACCACCAGCGACAGCAGCCACAGTGACAGGCCGTAACCACACACGACAAGTATCAGCGGCAGAGGCTTGTTGAAGCCGTCCAGGGCCTTCATTGAGGTGGTGGCCACCACTTCGGCGGCGATGGCGATGCCAAGTAACAGGTAGCCAGACATGTTGCGGTACTCCTTTGCTCGGGGCGGCGATTCTAAGCCGCTTGCCGCCGGGGTAGGCAAGTTCTCTGCTGTTGCGCCGATCGTTTGCTGTTGCGGAGACCTGCATCCCGGTGGCGAACTCAGTAAACTGCCGGCCATGAATAGAACCCTGTACAGCCTGCTGTTGCACCTTGCTCTGCCGATTCTGGTTCTGCGCCTGCTCTGGCGTGCCTGGCGCGCGCCGGCCTATAGCCGCCGTCTGCTGGAGCGCTTTGCCTTTGGC
>DAITLT010000382.1:0-2110 GCA_036835505.1 Pseudomonas sp. | reverse complement strand
CTGGATTCATGCCGTGTCGGTGGGCGAAAGCATCGCCGCCGCGCCGCTGGTGCGCGAGTTGCTGGCGCGTTATCCGGCGCTGCCGATCACCATTACCTGCATGACGCCGACTGGCTCCGAACGGATTCAGGCGCTGTTCGGCAATCAGGTGCAGCACTGTTATCTGCCCTATGACCTGCCCTGGGCGGCGGCGCGCTTTATTCGCCGGCTGCAACCGCAACTGGCGCTGGTCATGGAAACCGAGTTGTGGCCCAACCATATTCACCAATGCGCCACGCGCAGCGTGCCGGTGGTGCTGGCCAATGCGCGGCTGTCCGAGCGCTCGGCCCGTGGTTATGCGCGCTTTGCCAAATTGACCGCGCCGATGTTGGCCGAGCTGAGTCTGATCGCGGCGCAGAGCAGCGCCGAAGCCGAACGTTTTCTTGCCCTGGGCGCACGGCCGGCGTGTGTCGAGGTGACCGGCTCGATCAAGTTCGACCTGCGCATCGAGCCCGCGCTGCTGGCCCAGGCCCAGGCCCTGCGCGCCGCTTGGAATACGGTACAGCGTCCGGTGTGGATCGCCGCCAGCACCCATGCCGGCGAAGACGAGCGTGTGCTCGCCGCCCATCGCCTGCTACTCCAGCAGCAGCCACAGGCCTTGCTGATTCTGGTGCCGCGCCATCCCGAGCGGTTCGCCAGCGTCCACCAGTTGTGTTTGCAGGAAGGCTTTAGCACCTGCCGGCGCGCCCTGGGCGAAGCCCCGGACGCCGCGACCCAGGTGCTGTTGGGCGACACCATGGGCGAGCTGCTATTGCTCTATGCCCTGGCCGATTGCGCCTTTGTCGGTGGCAGCCTGGTGGCCAATGGCGGGCATAACCTGCTGGAGCCGGCGGCCCTGGGCTTGCCGGTGCTGAGTGGGCCGCATCTGTTCAACTTCCTGGAAATCGCCGGCCTGTTGCGCAGTGCCGGCGCCCTGGCCGAGGTAGCTGACGCCGAGGCCCTGGCCGCGACCCTGCTGCGCCTGTTTGCTGAGCCGCAGCAAGCCGCCGCCATGGCCCGCGCCGGGCTGGCCGTGCTCAAGGCCAACCAGGGCGCCCTGCAGCGCCTGCTGGATGGTGTGCAGCGCTTGCTGCCGCGCTAGTGGCCTTATTCGGATGACGGCATAGAAGTCTCCGGCCCGTAGGAGTGGTTTTAGCCGCGAAGCTTCGATGGTTCGATGGTTCGCGGCTAAAGCCGCTCCTACAAAAAGCCCCCTTAACGCCTCACTGTATCGCCTGGGCGCAGCCAATAAAAAGGCTATGTACCCATTAGGTGTTGCAAGGCCTTCCTCCCTGCGCCACTGGTCGTGTTTAGCACAGCAGTGAGCAGAGCCTGTTAAAAGCTTCGCGGTCAAGACCGTTCCCACGGACTTTCAGGCGCCTCGGTCCCCCGGTCCCGTCAGGAGGCCGAGTGCAGGTGCTGTGCAGAGGGGCGTTTGGCATGGATGCCAAACGAGGAGCGATGGGCCAGGGATGGCCCACCGTGACGACCCTCGGAACAGTGCCGGAACGAGGGGAGTTTCGCGCAGCGAAACCCGGATGCCGGGTGCGCTTTCTCTTTGGTTACTTTCTCTTTCGCGCAAGCAAAGAGAAAGTAACTCGGCGTAAAGCCGAAACCGGTATTAGCCAGCGCGCAACAGTTAACGGGGACATAGCCAATAAAAAAACCGCACTCGGCGGGTTTTTTATTGGGCGGTGGATCAGAAGTTCGGATCGCCACGCAGTTGGGCTTCGGCGGCCTTGGCCAGGTCTGGCGGCAGGTAGTCGGTGTCCGGGTTGTAGTCTTTGTTGAGGAAGGCGGCGAGGGCTTCCAGGTCGGCCGGGCTGAGGGTGCCGGCGGCCTGCTTGAGGCTCAGGTTGTCGAGGATATAGCCGTAGCGCGCGTCGTTGTAGTTGCGTACCGAGGTGTACAGGGCGCGCTGGGCGTTGAGCACGTCGACGATATTACGGGTGCCGACCTGGTAGCCGATCTGGGTGGCTTCCAGCGAGCTCTGGTTGGAGATCACCGACTGCTTGCGCGCCTGCACCTGTTGCACGTCCGAGGTTACCGCGCGGTACAGGTTGCGGGTGTTCTGCACCACTTCGCGGCGCAG
>DAITLT010000381.1:0-2948 GCA_036835505.1 Pseudomonas sp. | reverse complement strand
TGTAGCCCAGCGCCGCGTATTCCTTGCGGATGATGTTCATCCCCAGGTTGTGGAAGGTCGAGACGGTCAGGCCGCGCGCCTCGGCGCCCTTGAGCAGGCTGCCGACGCGTTCTTTCATCTCCCGCGCGGCCTTGTTGGTAAAGGTCATGGCGACGATATGGCGGGCCTGGATGCCGCATTTTTGCACCAGGTAGGCGATCTTGCGGGTGATCACGCTGGTCTTGCCGGAGCCGGCGCCAGCCAGCACCAGCAGCGGACCGCCGACGTAGTTCACGGCTTCCTGCTGCCGGGGGTTGAGTCGGGACATCGTGGGCTCTGGCTCGGAAAACAAGGGCGGGCATTTTAACAGGCTCGCCGGCCCAGCAGGGCGTGCGCGGCGAT
Organism: Pseudomonas sp.; assembly: GCA_036835505.1. GTDB lineage: Bacteria > Pseudomonadota > Gammaproteobacteria > Pseudomonadales > Pseudomonadaceae > Aquipseudomonas. The sequence goes on along the minus strand of DAITLT010000381.1, from coordinate 2,567 downwards.
TCTCGGCACGCGCGCGGATTGCGCAGTGGTTGGCGCTTTATCAGCAATAAGTACGCTGGTACCGATTGACGGCGGTTGCTCCGCCTGGCGCTTTGCCGCAAGCTTTGCGCGCAGCACAGGGATGCGCGTAGAAGATGACGCCGACAACGGCGCAGGTGGGCCAGGCTGGCCGCCATGACTCTGACCAGGGGAAGTTTTTGTCCGCGCTTGTTCAACCCTTGCGGTTAGTCCTGTTGGCCGACTCCGGCGAATGGGCGACGCTGTTGCGTGATCGCCTGCACGCCCTTGGCCATCCTGTGGCATTGATCACCGCCCCGTCCTGGGAGGCGGCCTGCAGCCTGTTCGATGAATCGGTGCCGGGTTTGCTGCTGAGCACGCCGCAGCACTTGCCGGCGCCTGGGCGTTGCCGTTTGCCGATGGTGTTGTTGCTCGAACAGGAGCCACTCGAGGCGCCCGTCGGGGTCACGGACTGGCTGGTGCGCGACGGCCTGAGCGCCGATGTGCTGCGCCGCTGCCTGCGTTATGTGCGCGAGCAGGGCAATTTGCGCAACACCGTGCAGCGCCTGGCCGAGCAGGACCCGCTGACCGGCATCGCCAACCGCCAGGGCTTTCACCTGTTGCTGCGCGCCCGCCTGAGTGAGTTTGCCGGCAGCGGCCTGGCCATGCTCCATCTGGATCTGGATAACTTTCGCCACGCCAATGACGCCCTCGGCTACCAGGCCGGCGATCATCTGATCCTGCAGGTGGTGGCGCGGCTCAAGGGCGAGCTGGCGGTGTGTGACCAACTGGCGCGCCTGGGCAGTGACGAATTTGCCCTGCTGCTGGATATTCGCCGCGACCCGCAGCGCGCCCTGCGGGTTGCCGGGCAGATCACCGAGGCCCTGGCCGAGCCCTATTGGGTCGATGGCGAGAGCCTGTTGATCGGCTGCAGCCTGGGCGTGGCCGAGGCCAGTGCCGGGCTCAGTGCCGATCTGCTGATGTGGCATGCGCATATCGCCATGCAGCAGGCCAAGCGTACCCAGGGCTGCAATTTCAGCGTCTATGACGAGCGCCACAGTCGCGGTGCGCGCAGCCGTGCCGACCTCGAGGGCGAGTTGCGCCAGGCCCTGCGCCGTGACGAGCTGGAGCTGCATTACCAGCCGCGATTGTGTCTGCAAAGCGGCGCGGTGGTTGGCCTGGAGGCGCTGGTGCGCTGGCGCCACGCCACCCGCGGGCTGCTTGCCCCGGATGAATTTATCCCCCTGGCCGAAGAGAGCGGCTTGATCGTGCCGCTCGGCTACTGGGTGATCGCCCGCGCCCTGCGCGACATGCAGTGGCTGCGCGGACGCGGTCTGCCGGCCCTGCATATGGCGGTCAACCTGTCGTTCCGCCAGTTCCAGGACAGCCAGTTGTTGCCGACCCTCACCCGGCTGATTGCCGACCGTGGCGTCGAGGCCCAGTGGCTGGAGTTCGAGCTGACCGAAACCGCGGTGATGCGCCGCAGCGACCAGGTGCAGCAGACCATGGACGGCCTCGGTCAGTTGGGGGTGCGCTTCTCCCTGGATGACTTCGGCACCGGCTTCTCCTCGTTCGTCCACCTGCATAACCTGCCGATCACTCTGCTCAAGGTGGACAAGAGTTTTGTCGCCGGCATGGGCGCCCAGGCGAGCAGCGATCGGCTGGTGCAGGCGATGATCGATCTGGGTCACAACCTGCATCTGCAAGTGGTCGCCGAGGGGGTGGAGACGCCCGAACAATTGGCCCTGCTGCGCCAGTTTGGCTGCGACCAGGTGCAGGGTTATCTGATCAGCAAGCCGCTGCCGCTCAGCGAGTTGGCGCGCTTTCTGGTGTTCGGCCGGCATCAGGCGTTGTTGGCCGGCTTGTCGTCCTGAGTCGATTTACCGCCTACGCCAGACAGACCTTGGCCGTTGTTAGCAGGCGCGCGGTCTTGGCCTCGAAGCTGAGGGTCAGGCCGATGGCCGCACTGGCCAGGCCGATGGCCAGCCCCCACCACACCCCTGCGGCGCCCCAGCCGAAGGTGAAGGTCAGCAGCCAGGCGGCCGGCGCGCCAATCCCCCAGTAGCAAAACAGCCCTACCAGCAGCGTGGTGCGGGCGTCCTTGAGGCCGCGAATGGCGCCCATGGCGATGGTCTGTAGGCCGTCGAACAGCTCGAACCAGGCGGCAATCGCCAGCAGGCTGACGGCCAGCTCGATGATCGCCTGATTGCCGGCGTCGGCGCGGTCGAGAAACAGACCGATCACCCACTGTGGCGCCAGCCAGAACAACAGGGCAAAACCGAGCATGCACGCCGCACCCAGGCCGATGGCCAGGCGCCCGGTCTGGCGTGCCGCGTGCCAGCGCTGCGCCCCATAGTGCTGGCCGATGCGCAGGCTGGCGGCATAGGAAATCCCCACCGGCACCATAAACACCACGTACACCGCCTGGATGGCGATCTGGTGGGCGGCCAACTGGGTGCTGCCCAGGGCGCCCATGCACAGGGCGGCAACGAAGAACAAACCCGACTCGACCACATAGGTGCCGCCGATCGGCAGGCCCAGGCGCAGGTTTTCCGCCAGGTGGCGTCGGG
>DAITLT010000380.1:0-2956 GCA_036835505.1 Pseudomonas sp. | reverse complement strand
CTCTGGGCTTCGGCTTCCGCTGTGGCTTCCTTGGCATGCTGCACATGGAGATCATTCAGGAGCGCCTGGAGCGTGAGTACGACCTGGACCTGATCACCACCGCGCCGAGCGTAATTTTCGAAGTGGTGCTCAAGACCGGCGAGACGATCTACGTCGATAACCCGTCCAAGCTGCCGGATATTTCCTCGGTCGAGGACTTCCGCGAGCCGATCGTGCAGGCCACCATCCTGGTGCCGCAGGAGCACCTGGGCAACGTGATTACCCTGTGCATCGAGAAACGCGGCGTGCAGCGCGACATGCAGTTCCTCGGCAGCCAGGTGCAGGTGCGCTATGACCTGCCGATGAACGAAGTGGTGCTGGATTTCTTCGATCGCCTGAAGTCCACCAGCCGCGGCTATGCCTCGCTGGATTACCATTTCGATCGCTACCAGTCGGCCAATCTGGTCAAACTGGATGTGCTGATCAACGGCGACAAGGTCGACGCCCTGGCCTTGATCGTGCATAAGGACAACGCCCACTACAAAGGTCGGGCCTTGACCGAGAAGATGAAAGAGCTGATTCCGCGGCAGATGTTCGATGTGGCCATCCAGGCCGCCATCGGTGGGCAGATTGTTGCGCGCACCACGGTAAAAGCGCTCAGGAAGAACGTGTTGGCCAAGTGTTACGGCGGCGACGTCAGCCGTAAACGCAAGCTGCTGGAAAAGCAGAAGGCCGGTAAAAAACGCATGAAGCAGGTCGGCAACGTGGAGATTCCACAGGAAGCCTTCCTGGCAGTGCTCAGACTGGATAGCTGAAGACTATGTCGTTAAATTTCCCGTTGTTGCTGGTCATTGCCGTTGCCGTTTGCGGCGTACTGGCCTTGCTCGATCTGTTGCTGCTGGCCCCGCGCCGGCAGACGGCCGTCGCCACCTACACCGGCCAGGTCAGCGAACCGGATCAGGCGGTGCTCGAGCGTCTGAACAAGGAGCCGCTGCTGGTTGAGTACGGCAAGTCGTTCTTCCCGGTGCTGGCCATCGTGCTGGTGCTGCGCTCGTTTCTGGTGGAGCCGTTTCAGATTCCGTCCGGCTCGATGAAGCCGACTCTGGAAGTGGGCGACTTTATCCTGGTCAACAAGTTTGCCTATGGCATCCGCCTGCCGGTGCTCGACCGCAAGGTCATCGAAGTGGGCAATCCGCAGCGCGGCGATGTGATGGTGTTTCGCTACCCCAGCGATCCCAACGTCAATTACATCAAGCGCGTAGTGGGCCTGCCGGGTGACAGCGTGCGCTACAGCCAGGACAAGCGCCTGTTTATCAACGGTCAGCCGGTGGCCGAGCAGTTCATCGCGGAAGAGCCGGGCAGCCTCGGCAGCGCCGTGCTCTATCAGGAAAAACTCGGCGCCGCCGAGCACCAGATCCGCAAGGAAATGAACCGCTATCGCATGCTGCCTGGGCAGGAGTGGCAGGTGCCGCAAGGCCACTACTTCATGATGGGCGACAACCGCGACAACTCCAACGACAGCCGCTTCTGGAATGATCCAAACATCCCGCGCGAGCTGCTGGGCATGGTTCCGGACCAGAATATCGTCGGCAAGGCCTTCGCCATCTGGCTGAGCTGGGCCGATCCGAAATTGCGCAATGTGCCGAGTCTGGCCCGCGTCGGCCTGATCCACTAAATAAGGCTCGCCGTGTGCCCGCTGGCCAGGCATGCGGCATCTATAGTTTTCCTGCCCGTGGGGCATTCAATAATCTGGAGTGAAATCGATCATGACATTGACGCGTTCGCAGAAAGGTATGTCGATGCTGAGCTGGATGGTGCTGTTGGCCGTGGTGGCCTTCCTCGCCAGCGCCGTGTTCAAGATGGTGCCGCATTACCTCGACTATATGTCGATGAAAAAAATCATCACCTCGGTGGAGACCGACAAGGCAGCGGAGATCCGCAGCGTGGGCGAGTTCTACTCCCATGTCAGCAAGGGCATGTCGGTCAACAGCATTCGCGACCTGGACATGGAAAAGGCCCTCAAGGTGACCATCGAGAACAACGAGTTCCGCGTCCACCTGAAATACGAGAAGCGTGAAGGGCTGATCGAGAACCTCGACCTGGTGGCGCGCTTCGACCAAGAATTTCGCGTGCGCATGCCGTGAGTGCATCTTTAGAGCGTTTGCAGCGTCAGCTCGGTTACCGCTTCCAGGACCCGGAGCTGATGATCCTGGCCCTGACCCACCGCAGTTTCGCCGGGCGTAACAATGAGCGCCTGGAGTTTCTCGGCGATGCCATTCTCAACTTCGTTGCCGGCGAGGCGCTGTTTCAGCGCTTTCCCCAGGCCCGCGAGGGGCAGCTATCGCGTCTGCGCGCGCGCTTGGTCAAGGGTGAAACCCTGGCCATTCTGGCCCGTGGTTTTGACCTGGGCGAGTACCTGCGCCTGGGTTCGGGCGAGTTGAAAAGCGGTGGTTTCCGGCGTGAATCGATTCTCGCCGATGCCCTCGAAGCCCTGATCGGTGCCATCTACCTGGACACCGGCATGGACGCAGCCCGCGAGCGGGTGCTGGCCTGGCTGACCAATGAGATCGAAGGTCTGACCCTGGTCGACACCAACAAAGATCCGAAAACCCGCCTGCAGGAATTCTTGCAGTCGCGCGCGTCCGAACTGCCGTTGTACGAGGTGGTGGACATCCAGGGTGAACCGCACTGCCGGAGTTTTCTGGTGGAGTGCCAGGTTGCCCTTTTGAATGATAAAACCCGAGGCCAGGGAGCCAGTCGCCGCATTGCCGAACAGGTTGCCGCGGCGGCTGCCTTGATTGCCCTGGGGGTGGAGAACGGCCATGACTGATCCAACCGCAACCCGCTGTGGCTATGTTGCCATCGTCGGCCGTCCCAACGTGGGCAAGTCCACGCTGCTCAACCATATTCTCGGCCAGAAGCTGGCCATCACCTCGCGCAAGCCGCAGACCACCCGCCACAACATGCTCGGGATCAA
>DAITLT010000379.1:0-2959 GCA_036835505.1 Pseudomonas sp. | reverse complement strand
ACCTCCGACACGGCAGATATCACCGGAACCGCAGGCACTGAAACCTCGACCCTCAAGGCAATCTCCGGTGTCAATATCAGCACCCAGAATGGTGCGCAGTCTGCCATCGCCGTGATCGACTCGGCGCTGGCGACGATCGACAGCCAGCGTGCTGACTTGGGTGCGGTGCAGAACCGCTTCGACAACACCATCTCCAACCTGCAGAACATCTCCGAGAACGCCTCCGCCGCCCGTGGCCGTATCCAGGACACCGACTTCGCCGCCGAAACCGCGAATCTGAGCAAGAACCAGATTCTGCAACAGGCCGGCACCGCGATCCTGGCCCAGGCCAACCAGCTGCCGCAGGCGGTGCTCAGCCTGCTGCGTTAAGCTCAGCGGCAGGTTAGCTGGACCTTCGGGGGGTAGTGCCTAGCGCTACTCCCCGCTTTGCCATTCGAGGTGAGGTTATGGATATCAATGCAATAGGCGGTTTGTCGCAGCCAAGCGCAGCGGCTCGTCCGGCTCGGTCTGATAGCGACCGGCAGATCGACAGTATGCGGGTCGCGACGTTGGTGCAGGCTGAAAAACCCCAGCCAGTCAGCCCGCAGGTACAATCCAGGGAGCCGATGGAAGAGGCGGTATCGAGCATCAAGGCATTTGCCCAGAGCATTCAGCGCAATCTGAATTTCGCCCTGGACGACTCGACTGGCCGGGTGGTGGTCAAGGTAACCGACAGTGTATCCGGTGAGGTCATCCGGCAGATTCCTTCCGAAGACGCGCTGCGTCTGGCCGAAAGCCTGGATGAAGTCCGCAGTCTATTGTTCAAGGCGGAAGCGTGAGCGGCACGGTTTTTGATTGGCGCGTTTCTTGATAGAGAATGGGTTCATAGTTGTAAACGTCAACTCCATGACGAGGTGGTCAGCATGGCAGGCATAACGGGTATTGGTTCCGGCATTGATATCAACAGCATCGTCGGTGCGATAGTTAATGCGGAGAGCGCTCCCAAAACAGCACAGCTTGCGCGCCTGGAAAAGGCCTCCACTAGCAAGTTTTCGGCACTGGGGCAGTTGAAAGGCGCCCTGAGCGAGTTTCAAACTGCCATGAAGGCTCTCAATAGCCTGGCGTTGTTCGAGAAGCGTACGGCCACCTCGTCCAATACCAGCGCCCTGACCGCGACAGCCAGCAAGACCGCGCAAGCGGGCAGCTATCAACTGACGGTCGAGCGCCTGGCCAGCAGCAGCAAGGTGGCTACGGCAGCCTTGGCGAGCAGTTACACAGCCCCGGCGGACGGTGTGCTCACCGTCAAGCTTGGTGCAGCCGATGCGGGTGTCGAGGTCGCTATCGCCGCTGGCGACACGCTTGAGCAGATCCGCGACAAACTCAATACGTCCCTGAAAGACCAAGGCATCACCGCCAATATCGTCAACAACCCGGCTGACGGCACTTCGCGCCTGGTGCTCAACGCGAAGGAAACGGGGGCGGGCAAGGATATTATTATCAGCGCCGATGCGGCATCGAGCGATTTGGCGGTAGACAGCAGCGTCCTGGCCGGCGCCACCACTGCGGGTTACCTGGGCGAGCCGGCGGGGGATGCTCAATTCACCATTGATGGCCTGGCGCAAACCAGTGCGAGCAACAGCGTCGAAGGCGTTATCCCCGATGTAACCTTTTCCCTGCTCGGTAAAACCGAGACCGACAAGCCGTTAACCCTAACCATTGGTCAAGACAACTCAGGCGTTACCGCCAATATCAAGAAATTCGTCGAGGCCTATAACAAGCTGATTGCCACTACCAGTCAACTAACCAGTGTCACTCAGGTCGGTGAGGGTAAGGCCCCGGTGCTGGGTGGTCTGGTCGGCGATGCCTCGGTGCGCAATCTGCTCAGCGGTGTGCGCAACGAGCTGGTTAATCCAGCCAATCAGGAGGGGGTGCGGGTATTGTCCGATCTGGGCATCACCACCCAGAAGGACGGCACCCTGAAGATCGACGATGCCAAGTTGAGCACGGCGCTCGAAGACAATTTCGACGCCGTGGCTAGCTTCTTCACCGGCGACAACGGCCTGATGAGTCGCGTGGACAAGCGTATCGATGGCTTTATCCAGACCGGTGGCGTGCTCGAGCAGCGCATGAAGGGACTGGAGTCGACCCTCAGTGGTATCGACAAGCAGAGAGAAACCCTGGCCCGGCGTGTCGAGCAGATGCAGACCCGTTTATTTGCCCAGTTCAATGCGATGGACGCACTGGTCGGTCGCTTGAACGATACCAGCGCTCGGCTCACCCAGGCGCTCGGCAGCCTGCCGGGCGTAGTCAAACAGGACAATTGATTCGTGAATAGCCCAATCGACACCTACAAAACCGTCAAGACCAGTCAGGAAGTCAGCCCTTACTGCGCCGTGCAATTGTTGCTCGATGGCGCCCTGGAGCGTATTTCCCTGGCGTTACACGCCCAGCAACAAGGCAGTCCTGATGTGCGCGGCGAAGCCGTGGGCAGCACCCTGTCCATCATCGGCATTCTCCAGGGTAGCCTGGACAAGCAGCTCGGCGGCGAGTTGGCGGAAAATCTGGACTCGTTATACGACTACATGACCCGGTGCCTGGCCGGCGTGGCGCTGGACAAGACCCCGCAGAGCCTGGAAGAGGTGCAGGGCTTGCTGGTGCAGATACGTGATGCCTGGGTCGCCATCGGTCCGGAAGTCGAGCCGGTGGCGTCCTGAGAACGGAGGCGAATCATAGACCTCTGCAATGGCTTTCCGGAACCTGTTTGACGAGTTAAATCAATCAGTTGTGTTATTTGCCCGTCCCCCTAAAGCTGCTGCTTGAGCTGCCGATACATGAAGTATTCCCGCACCACTCTGGAGTACCTTCAGCATGAACGCGATGACGGCAATGCGGCAGTATCAAAACGTCAACACCCAGGCCCAGGCTGTGGATGCCAGCCCCCATCGGTTGATCCAGATGCTGATGGAAGGTGGTCTGACCC
>DAITLT010000378.1:0-2978 GCA_036835505.1 Pseudomonas sp. | reverse complement strand
AGCACCCGGCTGGCCAGCCGAGCCAGGCTCGACAGGCTACCGTAGGCGTCCAGCAGCACGGCAAATTCATCACCGGAGAGGCGCGCCAGGGTCTCGGCCTCGGGCACGGTCTGCGCCAGGCGCCGGCTCATCTGGCGCAACAGTTGGTCGGCCAGTTCGTGGCCGATGCTGTCGTTGAGCACCTTGAAGCGGTCCAGGTCGATATGCAGCAAGGCCAGGCTGCGGCCGCTGTGCCGGGCACGCTGGCCGGCCTCATGCAGGCGCTCCTTGAACAGGGTGCGGTTGGCCAGGCCGGTCAGGTCGTCGTAATTGGACAGGTAGCGCAGGCGCTCTTCGGCCTCGCGCCGCGCGGTGAGGTCAACGAAGAAGCCCACGGTATGGCTGATCCGCCCCTGGGCGTCGCGGATCATGCTCAGTTGCAGCCATTGCGGGTACAGCTCGCCGTTCTTGCGCGTCTCCATCAGCTCGCCTTCCCAGCTGCCGCTGCGCTCCAGCTCCAGGCTGATCAGGCGGTACTGGCGACGCGCATCGCTGCCGTGGATCAGGCTGCCGACGCCCTGGCCGAGCAGCTCCTCGCGGCCATAACCGGTGACCGTGGTGAAGGCGCGATTGACCGCCACCACCCGGCTATCCGGGCCGAGGATGACGATGCCTTCGCTGGCCGCCTCGAACACCGTGGCGGCCAGGCGCTGTTCTTCTTCACGGGTCTTGCGCGCGGTGATGTCGCGGCGGGTACCGAGCATGCGTTGCACCCGCCCGGCGCTGTCGCGCTCCACGGCGCGGCCGCGATCCTCGACCCACAGCCAGTGGCCGTCGGCGTGGCGCATGCGGTATTCCACGGCATAGCCATCGGTGCGCCCCTTGAGGTGCTCCACCAGCACCTTGCGCAGCACGCCAACATCCTCGGGATGCAGGCGTGGCTTGAGGTCGGTGAGCATCGCCGAGACATCCTCCGGCTGCAGGCCGAACAAGGCCTGCAACTGCGAGTGATGAACCTCGTCGGTGGCCAGATTCCAGTCCCACAGGCCCAGTTCGCTGGCCTCCAGGGCCATGGCCAGGCGCGCCTCGCTCTTGCTCAGGGCGTGGGTGGTGTCGTCCAGCTCCAGGGTGCGCTGCACTACATGCATCTCCAGCGCGTCATGGGCGCCGCGTAGCTCGCGCTCGGCGCGGCGGCGCTGCTCGACTTCCCGCGCCAGCTCCTGGTTGAGGCCTTCGGCCTGCTGCTTGGCATGTTCCAGGTTGGCGATCAGCGCCTGGTTGTGAAAGCGCTGCAACAGGTTGCGGGTCACCAGCCGGCTGATCTGCCAGGTCACCAGCAGCAGGGTGGCGCAGAGAATCAGGCCGAGTACGCCCCAGCTTTCCTGGCGCGGGTCGTTGCTCAGCAGCAACACCGCGAGAGGCGGCAGCACGCAGGGCAGAATAAAACACAGAAACGCCGGCAAGCTGACCGCATAGGCGACGCTGGCCGAGAGCATCGCCGCGGCAATCAGGCCGTAGACCAGGGCCTGCTGCAAGAAGGCATCGGGCGGCAGCAGGGCGATTTCGGCAAAGGCCAGGGTCAGGCCGGACAACCCGGCGCCGAGCAGAAACATCCAGCGCCAGCGCGGTTCGGCCTGGCGCGACGGCAAGGCGGCGTTAAAGGCGCTGACCTGAATCAGGCGCAGCACCGCCAGCAGCACCAGCCATACCAGCCAGCCGGCCAGCCGCGTCGAGTTGTTCGGGTTCCACAGCAAATAGGCGCAGGCCAGGCCGCTGAGCAGCATCAGCAGGGTCGGCACTTGCGAGCCTTGGTACAGCAGACGGGTGCGCTCGACGGCCAGTTCGGTCATCACGGCCTGCCGGGAGGCGGGCGCGGCACTATCGATAATCGCAGCAGAGAGTTTTGCAGCAGCGCTCATAGGCTCTGTTCTTGTAATGGTTGGCCTGGGGGCTGCTGGCGCGACAGGCGCGGGCGCAGGCCCTGTGCCCGGAGCATACCCCGCGCTAGACGCTGCGCTGAAATTTTTCTGCGCCTCAATCGGCAAAAATTGGCCGACCTTTGGTTCGGTGCGCAAGGCCGTCCGAGTCACACCTGACTGACCGGCAAAGCAGCTTTAGCCGCCGCCAGGCGCGCCCGCAATCGACATGGCGCAGCCCGCGCGGCTCGCAATGCAGGGGCAACCGCGCCTAAAATGGCGCCATGCATGATGACCTCTCCCCCCTGTTAAATTCCCTCAACGACGCCCAACGCCAGGCTGTAGCAGCCCCGCTGGGGCGTCAGTTGGTGCTCGCCGGCGCTGGCTCCGGCAAAACCCGCGTGCTGGTACACCGCATTGCCTGGCTGGTGGCGGTGGAACACGCCTCGCTGCATTCGGTGCTGTCGGTGACCTTTACCAACAAGGCCGCCGCCGAGATGCGCCAGCGCATCGAGCAGCTGATGGGCGTCAGCCCCCAGGGCATGTGGGTCGGCACCTTTCACGGCCTGGCCCATCGCCTGCTGCGCGCGCACTGGCAGGAAGCCAAGCTGGCGGAAAACTTCCAGATCCTCGACAGCGACGACCAGCAGCGCCTGGTTAAGCGGGTGATTCGCGAGCTGGGCCTGGACGAAACCAAGTGGCCGGCCAAGCAGGCGCAGTGGTTTATCAACGGGCAGAAGGATGAAGGCCTGCGCCCACAGCATATCCAGCCGGCCGGCGACCTGTTTCTGGCCACCCAACTGAGCATCTACCAGGCCTACGAGGCCGCCTGCGCCCGCGCCGGGCTGATCGACTTTGCCGAACTGCTGCTGCGCGCCCTGGATTTGTGGCGGGATAACCCAGGCCTGCTGGAACACTACCAGCGGCGCTTCCGGCATATCCTGGTGGACGAGTTCCAGGACACCAACGCCGTGCAGTACGCCTGGTTGCGCCTGCTCGCCCGGGGCGGCGACAGCCTGATGGTGGTGGGCGACGACGACCAGTCGATCTACGGCTGGCGCGGGGCCAAGATCGAGAATATCC
>DAITLT010000377.1:0-3002 GCA_036835505.1 Pseudomonas sp. | reverse complement strand
CTGCGCCGGAAGAGGTGCGAATTATAGACACTTAATTCGAGCCGTCAAGGAGTATCTTGGAAACCGTCGACAACGCCCTAAATAGCACCAACCACGCCGAGCTCCGCGAAGCCTCTCATATAGAAAGGACAACAAGTGCCTTGAGCGAAATCCGTAAGACGCAAGCCGACAGGCAGCCCCAACATAAGCCAAGAAAGGCAGGCACCAGAAGGCGTCAGACGACACCTCACGCCAGCACACACGCGCAACTGCTAAAAACACCTGGCAGTTGCGAGCGGTGCAGCACTATTTAGATGGAACGAGTGCGGCGCAAACGCAGCAAGTACTGCAGCGGCCCGGAAACAGCGTACGCAAGAAATACCAACAACAGGATGCGCGGCGGATCGCTGAAGACCACCGCGAATACCAAGACCATCGCCAAGATAGCCACAAAGGGCACACGCCCCTTCAGGTCCAGATCCTTAAAGCTGTTGTATTTGAAGTTACTCACCATAAGCAGGCCAGCCGCCGCAACCAGCAAGGCATAAAACATGACCACAACTATCGGCAAGTCCTCGCCACTCACACCCGACTTTTCGCCAAACGCCCAAACCGCCCAAACGGTGCCAGCAACCACGCCCGCCGCAGCGGGACTGGCCAAACCGATAAAGTAGCGTTTATCCACCTTACCGATCTGGGTATTGAAGCGCGCCAGACGCAGGGCCGCACAAGCCACATAGATAAAAGCAACGGTAAGGCCAACGTTACCCAGCCCCGACAATGCCCACTCGTAGGCCAGCAAGGCAGGCGCCACGCCAAAGGCCACCATATCCGACAGCGAGTCGTACTCCGCACCAAAGGCACTCTGCGTATTGGTCAACCGCGCGACGCGCCCATCGAGACTATCCAGCACCATGGCGACGAAGACGGTGATGGCGGCAATTTCGAATTTGCCGTTAACCGCACTGATGATCGAGAAGAAACCAGCAAACAGATTAGCCGTCGTAAACAGGTTCGGCAGCAGGTAGACGCCCCGATGACGCACCTTGCGCCCCTCGGCATCCTGCCCCTCTTCTACATGCTCATCGATCGGCAATAGGCTTTCGGCAGCGGAGGCTGGATCGACTCCCTCGGGACGCTCGTTCATGACAGTACCTTGCAACGTATTTGGAAAGAATTCGACAGAGGCCGACGCGAGCAGTTCAACTCAAACCACGCCAGCACTCCGGCTTTATACCAGAAGCTCCTGGGCGGAATAAAAAAACGCGGCTTAGGCCGCGTTTTTTTCACACCTACAAGGGCTTAGTTCTTGCTCTTGTCGACGATTTTGTTTGCCGAGATCCACGGCATCATCGAGCGCAGCTTCTCACCCACCACTTCGATACCGTGTGCCGCGTTGTTACGACGGTAAGCGGTCATCGATGGGTAGTTGGAAGCACCTTCGAGGATAAACATCTTGGCGTATTCGCCGTCCTGGATACGCTTCAGCGCATTGCGCATGGCCTGACGCGATTCGGCGTTGATCACCTCTGGGCCGGTCACGTACTCGCCGTACTCGGCGTTGTTGGAGATCGAGTAGTTCATGTTGGCGATGCCGCCTTCGAACATGAGGTCAACGATCAGCTTCAGCTCATGCAGACACTCGAAGTAAGCCATTTCCGGGGCGTAACCAGCTTCAACCAGAGTATCGAAACCAGCTTTGACCAGCTCAACGCAGCCACCGCACAGAACCGCCTGCTCACCGAACAGGTCGGTTTCGGTTTCGTCTTTGAAGGTCGTTTCGATGATACCGGTGCGGCCGCCGCCCACGCCGGAGGCGTAAGACAGGGCAACATTTTTGGCATTGCCGGAGGCGTCCTGATAGATCGCAACCAGGTCAGGGATGCCGCCGCCTTTAACGAACTCGGAGCGTACGGTATGACCCGGAGCTTTAGGCGCGATCATGATCACATCGAGGTCGGCGCGCGGCACAACCTGGTTGTAATGGATCGAGAAACCGTGAGCGAAGGCCAGAGTAGCGCCCTTCTTCAGGTTCGGCTCCAGCTCGTCCTTGTACAGCTTGCCCTGGAACTCATCCGGGGTCAGAACCATAACCAGATCAGCCGCAGCGACGGCGCTGGCGACATCGGACACTTTCAAGCCATGGGCTTCGGCCTTGGCAATCGAAGAGGAGCCGCTGCGCAAACCAACAGTAACGTCCACACCGGAATCTTTCAGGTTGCAGGCGTGGGCGTGACCCTGGGAGCCGTAACCGATGATGGCAACTTTCTTGCCCTTGATGATCGACAGGTCACAGTCTTTATCGTAGAAAACTTTCATGAATTTCCCCTATTTACCTGGCCGCTAAGGCCGTTCGCTAAAGGTTTAGATGCTCAGCACTTTGTCGCCACGGGCAATCCCGGTGACGCCACTGCGTACGGTTTCCAGGATCGCGGCAGTGCCGATCGCCTGAATGAAGCTGTCCAGCTTGTCGCTCGTGCCGGTTAGCTGAATGGTGTAAACGCTGCTGCTGACATCGACAATCTGGCCACGGAAGATATCCGTGGTGCGCTTGATTTCTGCACGCTGGGCACCTGTCGCCTTGACCTTGACCAGCATCAGCTCGCGCTCGATATGCGCGCTTTCGGACAGATCGACCAGCTTGACCACTTCAACCAGCTTGTTGAGGTTCTTGGTGATCTGTTCAATCACCTCATCGTGGCCCACGGTGGTCAGCGTCAGACGCGACAGGGTCGGGTCTTCGGTTGGCGCCACGGTGAGGCTTTCGATGTTGTAGTTGCGCTGCGAGAACAGGCCAACCACGCGAGACAGAGCACCAGGCTCGTTTTCCAGCAGCAAAGAGATTATGTGTCGCATGGTTCAAGTCCGCTCCGTCTTGCTCAGCCACATGTCACGCATAGCGCCGTCTTTGATCTGCATCGGGTAGACGTGCTCACTGGTATCGACCTGAATGTCGAGGAATACCAAGCGATCTTTCATGGCAAAGGCTTCTTCCATCATCGGCTTCAAGTCTTTCAGATCGG
>DAITLT010000376.1:0-3023 GCA_036835505.1 Pseudomonas sp. | reverse complement strand
GGCGGATCTGCTCTTCGCGGTCCAGCGGGTTTTCCAGGCCGCGGCGCAGGGCGCGCTTGGTCTCGGTGTACAACTGGCGCAACAGGCTGGCGCGCCAGGAGTTCCACAGGGTCGAGTTGGTGGCGTTGATGTCGGCCACGGTCAACACGTAGAGGTAATCGAGGCGCGTCTGGTCGCCCACCAGGCGGGCGAGGTCGTTGATTTCCTGCGGGTCGGAGAGGTCCTTGCGCTGCGCGGTGGTGGACATCACCAGATGGTTTTGCACCAGCCAGACGATCAGACGCGAGTCCCACAGGGGCAGCTGGTGACGCTGGCAGAAGGCCTCGGCATCCACCGCGCCGAGTTCCGAGTGGTCGCCGCCACGGCCCTTGCCGATGTCGTGATAGAGGCCGGCGAGGTAGATCAGCTCGGGCTTGGGCAGGGTGCCCATGAGTTTGCTGGCCAGCGGAAACTTCTCGCTGACCCCAGGCTTGCCCAGTTTGCGCAGGTGCTTGATCAGGTTCAGGGTGTGCGCATCGACCGTGTAGATGTGGAACAGGTCGTGCTGCATCTGCCCGACGATCAGGCCGAACTCCGGCAGGTAGCGGCCGAGGATGCCGTAGCGGTTCATCCGCCGCAGGTTGCGGTGGATGCCCTCGGCGGACTTGAACAACTCGATAAACAGGCTGGTGTTGCGGATGTCGCGACGGAAGTCGTCGTCGATCAGTGTGCGGCTCTCGCGCAGCCGGCGGATGGTGTCGGCCTGCACGCCGCGCACTTCCGGGTGTTGGGCGAGCAGCACGAAGATTTCCAGAATGGCAAAAGGCGTGCGTTTGAACACGTTCGGGTGGGTGACTTCGAGGAAGCCGTTGCGCACCTGGAAACGCGTGTTGAGCGGCTGCGCCGGCTGGTTGTCGTTGTGCCGCAGGATCACTTCTTCGAAGTGCTGCATGATCAGGTCATTCAGCTCGGCCACCGCCATCACGGCGCGGTAATACTTCTGCATCAGTTGCTCGACGGCCAGCTTGCCGTTGGCGTCGCTGAAACCGAGCAGGCCGGCGATCTTCTGCTGGTGATCAAACAGCAGGCGGTCTTCGCTGCGCCCAGCGAGCATGTGCAGGGCGTAGCGCACCTTCCAGAGAAAGTCCTGGGAGGCGGCCAGCAGGCTGAATTCGCTTTCAATCAGAAAGCCCTGGGAGGCCAGGGCGTGCAGATTGAGGGTGGCGAACTGACGGCGGGCGATCCAGAGGATGGTCTGAATGTCGCGCAGGCCGCCGGGGGAGCCTTTGACGTTGGGCTCCAGGTTGTACTCGGTGTCGTTGTACTTGGCGTGGCGGGCGTGCTGCTCGTCGCGTTTGGCCAGGAAGAAATGCTTGCTGGGCCACATCTGCTGCGGGCTGGTGACCTCCAGCATGCGCTGGCGCAGGTGCTCGGGGCCGGCAATGGTGCGGCTTTCCATCAGATTGGTGATGACGGTCAGGTCGGCGCGGGCCTCGTCGGCGCATTCGGCCACCGAGCGCACGCTCTGCCCGACTTCCAGGCCGATGTCCCAGAGCAGCATGAGAAACTGCTCGATCGAGTCGCGAAACAGCTCCTGATCCTCGTGTTCCAGCAGGATCAGCAGGTCGATGTCCGAGTGCGGATGCAGTTCGCCGCGACCATAACCGCCAACGGCCACCAGGCTGATGGCCGCCTGCTTGCTCCAGTTGAGGCGCTCCCAGGCTTCGCGCAGGATCTGGTCGATGCACCAGGCGCGATCCTCGATCAGGCGGCGAATGTCGCGATTGCCCATGAAGCGCGCGTTGAGCACCTCATCAATCTGCCGCAGGGCCTTCTTAAAGGCCGCGATGGGGCTGGGTTTGCGCGCCAGCTCCGCCTGGAACTGGCCGCGGTCAAACAACTCGGGATCAACCTGCGGCATGCGGCGGCCTTCCTTATAAAGAAGCGATCAGGCCGGCTGGCCGGCCGGGGCGCTGCGCGGCAGGGTGTCGTCGCTGCGCAGGGTGAAGATCTCGTAGCCGTCGGCGGTCACCAGGATGGTGTGTTCCCACTGGGCGGAGAGCTTGCGGTCCTTGGTGATGGCGGTCCAGCCGTCGCCCAGGGTGCGGGTTTCGGCGCGGCCCTGGTTGATCATCGGCTCGATGGTGAAGGTCATGCCTTCCTTGAGTTCCATGCCGGTGCCGGCGCGGCCGTAGTGCAGCACTTGCGGCTCTTCATGGAACACCGCGCCGATGCCGTGGCCGCAGTATTCGCGCACCACCGAGTAGCCGTTTTTCTCCGCGTGTTTCTGGATCACCTCGCCGATGTCGCCCAGGCGCGCGCCGGGACGCACCAGGGCGATGCCCTTGTACATGCACTCCTGGGTGACGCGGGCGAGTTTCTCGGCCCATTCGCTGACCTTGCCGACCATGAACATCTTGCTGGTGTCGCCGTGGTAGCCGTCCTTGATCACGGTGATGTCGATGTTCAGCACGTCGCCTTCTTTCAGCGGCTTGTCATTGGGAATGCCGTGGCAGACCACATGGTTGATCGAGGTGCAGATCGATTTGGGGAAGCCCTTGTAGTTGAGCGGCGCGGGAATGGCCTGCTGGACGTTGACGATATAGTCGTGGCAGATGCGGTCCAGCTCTTCGGTGGTTACCCCCGGCTTGACGTGCTCGCCGATCATTTCCAGCACCTCGGCGGCCAGGCGGCCGGCGACGCGCATTTTCTCGATTTCAGCGGGCGTCTTGATCGTGACGGTCATAGCAGGGTCTCTGTTGCAGGCGGAAAAGGCCCGCATATTAGCAGCTCGTGACGCCTGCCATAAGCGCGACGCGTAACTCGCTATGACTCTCAGTGTGTTCTGCGGCTAGCTTGCGCCGCGCTGGTGTGCTATAAAGTGCGCCGCTTTACGGGCCAGCCCGGCAAAGCATTAACCCCACACACGTATCGACACGGTGACCTGGGTGCCTTCAAGACTGGTTCTGGAGGGTTGGTCATTGGGATGCGTGGAGGCCTAACCCGACTTATCAAGGAACTATCATGTCCCAAGTCAATATGCG
>DAITLT010000375.1:0-3038 GCA_036835505.1 Pseudomonas sp. | reverse complement strand
ACGGCGGCGACGGCCGTCACGCCCACCCGACCCAGGGCATGCTCGACATGCTGACCATTCGCCGGCACAAGGGCAGCTTCGAGAAGCTCTCGGTGGCCATCGTCGGCGACATTCTCCATTCGCGGGTGGCACGCTCGGACATGCTCGCCCTGAAGACCCTGGGCTGCCCGGACATCCGCGTGATCGCGCCGAAAACCCTGCTGCCGGTGGGCATCGAGCAATACGGCGTGAGCGTCTACAACGACCTCGCCGAAGGCCTGAAAGAGGTCGATGTGGTGATCATGCTGCGCCTGCAGCGCGAACGCATGCAGGGCGGCCTGCTGCCCAGCGAGGGCGAGTTCTACCGCCTCTACGGCCTGACCACCCAGCGCCTGGCGCTGGCCAAGCCGGATGCCCTGGTCATGCACCCAGGGCCGATCAACCGCGGCGTGGAAATCGAATCGGCAGTGGCCGATGGTTCGCAATCGGTGATCCTCAATCAGGTCACCTACGGCATCGCCATCCGCATGGCCGTGCTGTCCATGGCCATGAGCGGCCAGGCCGCGCAACGCCAACTCAACCAAGACAGCGAGGAGCAGAACTGATGCGTACCCGTATCCTCGGCGCCCGCGTGATCGACCCGGCCAGCCAACTCGACCAGGTCACCGACCTGTACCTGCAAGGCGGCAAGATTGCCGCCATCGGCCAGCCCCCGGCAGACTTTGTCGCCGACCAGAGCATCGACGCCAGCGGTCTGGTGGCCGCTCCCGGCCTGGTCGATCTGGCCGTATCCCTGCGCGAACCCGGCTACAGCCGCAAAGGCACGATTGCCAGCGAAACCCTGGCAGCCGCCGCCGGCGGCGTGACCAGCCTGTGCTGCCCAGCGCAGACCAAACCGGTGCTGGACACCTCGGCGGTGGCCGAGCTGATTCTCGACCGCGCCCGCGAAGCCGGACACAGCAAGGTCTTCCCCATCGGCGCCCTGAGCAAGAACCTCGACGGCGAACAACTGGCCGAGCTGGTGGCCCTGCGCGACGCCGGCTGCATGGCCTTTGGCGATGGCCTGCACAGCTTCACCAACCATCGCACCCTATGCCGCGCCCTGGAATATGCCGCCACCTTCAACCTGACCGTGATCCTGCATGCCCAGGACCACGACCTGGCGGCCGGCGGCATCGCCCATGACGGGCCGACGGCGAGCTTCCTCGGCCTAGCTGGCATCCCGGAAAGCGCCGAAACCGTGGCCCTGGCCCGTGACCTGCTGCTGGTGGAGCAGTCTGGTGTGCGCGCCCACTTCAGCCAGATCACCAGCGCCCGTGGCGCGCAGATGATTGCCGAGGCTCAGGCCCGCGGCCTGCCAGTCACCGCCGACGTGGCCCTGTATCAACTGATCCTCACCGACGAGGCCCTGCGCGACTTCTCCAGCCTCTACCACGTGCAGCCGCCGCTGCGCACCCAGGCCGATCGCGATGGCTTGCGCGCGGCAGTCAAGTCCGGGGTGATCTCGGCCATCGCCAGCCACCACCAGCCCCATGAAGCAGACGCCAAGCTGGCGCCTTTCGCCGCGACCGAGCCAGGTATCAGCAGCGTCGAACTGCTGCTGCCGCTGGCCATGACCCTGGTGCAGGACGGTTTGCTCGACCTGCCGACCCTGCTCGCCCGCCTGACCGCCGGCCCGGCCAAGGCCTTGCGCCTGCCGGTTGGGCGCCTGGCCGTCGGCGCCCCGGCCGATCTGGTGCTGTTCGATCCGCAAGGCTCGACCCTGGCAGGGGAAACCTGGTTCTCCAAGGGCCAGAACTGCCCGTTTATCGGCCACTGCCTGCCCGCCGCCGTGCGTTACACCCTGGTGGATGGACGCATCAGCTACCAGAACTGAAGCCGCGTTGTGCGCTTAAGCCCAGCCAATGGCTTGTGTGTAGCCCGGATGAAATCCGGGGTTTCTGACAACTGGAAATCCGCTCCCGGATTGCATCCGGGCTACCTAATCTGCAGTAGCTGCCAAACCAAAGCCTGCCAATTGGCGGGCTTTGCCGTTGTTCTGGACGCTTTAAAGCGGTGAAATCTGTGCGTTGCGGATCGACACCTGATCGTTCAGGGTCCAGAAGTCATACAGCACGCCCAGCAAGAAAAACCCGCCGGTGAACAGGTAGAGGATGCCCGTCAGCCACTTGCCCTGGTACATGCGGCGTACGCCACAAATGCCGAGAAACACCAAGAGTATCCAGGCCACGTTGTAATCCAAGCCGCCGGAGCTGAAGCGCAGGTCCGCCTCGCGATCCATCGAGGGGATCAGAAACAGGTCGATCAACCAGCCAATCCCCAGCAGCCCCAGGGTGAAAAACCAGATCGTCCCGGTCACCGGCTTGCCGTAGTAAAAGCGATGGGCGCCGAGAAAACCGAAGATCCACAACAGGTAGCCGATGGCCTTGCTGTGGGTGTCCTGACGCATATGCATAGCACTCTCCTGTGTAATAAGCCTGCTGCTCTGACTGCCAAGCCGGGCGCAAATTCAATGGCTAAGCGCATAAAGACAAAACCCACCGGCCGGTGGGTTTTGTCTTTATGCCTCGAAACTTAGCGGAAACGCCGCCCCGGCTCTTCGTCGCTGACCTCCAGGGACAGGCCCTGGGACATGCTGGTCAGGTGCTCGCCATCGGTTTCCGAGCCGAGCTTGATCAGCAGGCGCAGGTCGTTGGCCGAGTCGGCGTGGGCCAGGGCGTCTTCGTAGGTGATTTCGCCCTGGGCATAGAGCGCATACAGCGCCTGGTCGAAGGTCTGCATGCCCTGCTCGGTGGAGCGCTTCATCAGCGCCTTGAGCTCGTGTACTTCGCCCTTACGGATCAGGTCGGCGGCCAGCGGGGTATTGATCAGCACCTCGATTACCGCGCGCCGGCCCTTGCCGTCCGGGGTTGGTACCAGTTGCTGGGCGACGATGGCCTTGAGGTTCAGCGACAAGTCCATCCACACCTGCTGCTGCCGGTCAGCCGGGAAGAAGTTGATGATCCGGTCCAGCGCCTGGTTGGCGTTGTTGGCGTGCAGGGTGGCCAGGCACAGGTGGC
>DAITLT010000374.1:0-3055 GCA_036835505.1 Pseudomonas sp. | reverse complement strand
GCCTCGGCCAGGTGCATCGCCGTGGCCTGGGTTTCCTGGGCGGCGCCGGCTACCTGTACGGCGGTCTGGTTAATGGTTTCTACCAGGTCGCGCAGCTGGTCGATCGAGTAGTTGATCGAGTCGGCGATGGCGCCGGTGAAGTCTTCGGTTACCGTCGCGTTTACGGTCAAGTCACCGTCGGCGAGGTCGGCGATTTCGTCCAGCAGACGCAAAATGGCCGCCTGGTTACGCTCGTTCTTCTCGGCGGTTTCGCTGAGGCGACGGTTGGTTTCACGCACCATGGCAAAGCCGATGAGGATAATCGAGGCCAGCGCCAGGCCACCCAGGGCATAGCCGGCCAGGGTATTCAGGTAGCGGCCAGCGGCCAGGTTTTCAAAGCTGACGGTCAGCTTCGAGGCGCTGTCCAGCAACGCCTGCGAGCCGCTGAAGATGGTGCCGGCCGATTCACGCACCTGGAACAGTTCTGGCGAGGTTTCCAGAATCTCGTCTACCGAGCCGGAAACGAACTGGAACAGTTCGGAAATCTCGGCCAGACGATCCAGGGCCTCGCTATCGGTCACCTTGGAAATTTCCATGGCCGCGTTGCCTTCCAGCATCGCGGTCAACACGCGACCGAACAGGCTGGCGTCGCGACCGAACATATCGGCGGCCTGTACCGAGTCTTCGTCACCGGTGAGCACCTTGTTGACCGAACCGAGGATTCGTTCCGCCAGCAACGATTGGCGCTGGGCCACAGATACCTGGGCGGCCGGCGCTTCGCTTTGCAGCAGAATCTCGACCACCTCTTCGTATTCAACCTGCAGTTGCGGAATGGTTTCCGCCAGGGTCGCCGCTACCTGGTGCAGCGACAGTACGGTCTGCTCACTGGCCAGGATGGCGTCGGCGTTCTGCCGCATGCTGTCCCATTCCTTCTGCACACCGGCCATCTCTGCCTGTACCGCTTCCGGTGCCGGCGGGATGCCATTCTCCTCATCACCTTTTACCAGCGCATCCCAGCGCTTGGCGTAGTCGTTACGCGCTTCCTTGAGCAGCGGGAAGGCTTCTGCCTTGCCGGCCGCCGCTTCGGTGGCCGCCTTGGCGATCCGTTGCGAGAGTACGCGCAGCTCGCCGGAGTTACTGATGTACTCCTTGTCGTAGCCGGACTGGGTGTTGAGGTAAGCAAAGTTGGCAAACAGCAACACGATAGAAACGATCAGGACAATGAAGAGTCCCGCGATCAGCGTGTTGCTGCGCATACCAGCTAGAAAATTGCCTGCATTTAGTTTTTTCATTATCTGGCCCCCGCCTGGACCGACCGCACTACGGTACTCATCAAACGTCCACAGGTCGGCACTGCCGACCCAACCGAAATCGTGTTCAAAAGGCTACGTCGAGAAACCCGGCGTTTTGCGCCAGCGCATGGGGACTGAATACCAACCACGCCTGCTCACGCTGGAACATGCCGTGAATAAAGGGCTGGATATTCGCCTCTAGCGGCGGCAACTGCTCCGAGAAGGCATCAACTGGAAAATGTTGCATGCCGTACACCTCATCGACGGTCAGACCGGCGAAAACTTCCTGGTGATCGACAATCAGAACACGCCGTTTCTTGCGTTGCGGCGACAAGTCGCCACCGAAGAAACTGCACAGATCCATAACCGGCAAGAGCCGTCCGCGCACGTTGGCCACACCCTTGACCCAGCTCTTCACCCCAGGCAACAGGGTGTAGCGCGGCTCATGCAAGACTTCACCAACTTCCCCCATGGGCGCCACGAACAACCGCTCGCCCATGCGAAAGCCGATACCACTCCAGGTCTGCACGGCTTCCTGCTGCGACGGCAAGCCGGCAGCCAGGCGCCGACAGCGCTGGTCTATCTCGAGGAGAAGCTCAAAGGGGGTTTGTGCATCCGACATGCGGGCCTTGGCCTTCTTATTATTGGTTTACCCGCTGGCGCTGGCTCAGCCGGCCAGCACCGCATTCAAGGTTTTCAGCAAGGTGGCTTCATCGACCGGCTTGGTCAGGTAATCCTTGGCGCCCTGGCGTTTGCCCCAGACCTTATCGGTTTCCTGATCCTTGGTGGTCACGATGATCACCGGGATGTGACTGGTGTCGGCATCCTTGGTCAACTGACGGGTCGCCTGAAAGCCATTGAGGCCGGGCATGACGATGTCCATCAATACCGCATCGGGCTTTTCCTGGCGCGCCAGGGCCACGCCATCGGCGCCGTTTTCTGCTTTCAAAACCTGATGGCCGTGCTTTTCCAGCATGGCAGTCAGTTTGTACATTTCTGTTGGTGAGTCATCAACAATCAAAATTCGAGCCATGGTGTTCCCCATCTGGAATAGGCGTCACCGACCTAGCGGTCGGACATCAGGAGGCTTGCTCCACCGGGACAAAATCCGGCACATGGGTCTTGATCGCGCCAAGCAACTCTTCTTTGCTGAAGGGCTTGGTGAGGTACTGGTCGGAACCAACGATCCGCCCCTTGGCCTTGTCGAACAAGCCATCCTTAGAGGAGAGCATGATAACCGGAGTGGACTTGAAAGCGCTGTTGTTCTTGATCAGGGCGCAGGTCTGATAGCCGTCGAGTCGCGGCATCATGATGTCGACAAAGATAATGCTCGGGTGCGTGTCGGCGATTTTGGCCAGCGCATCGAAACCATCGACCGCCGTAATCACATCGCAACCGACCTTCTTCAACAGAGTTTCAGCGGTACGACGAATCGTTTTCGAATCGTCGATCACCATTACTCTCAAACCCTCGGAATGCTGTTCCATGTTTGCCCTACCATCCGCCTCGGTGAGTCGTTATTTTTGCTTTATACCAGCGCGTCTAAGGCCCTGTCACCGACGGGCTACACCCTAATCGTCAGACCTTTTTAGCACACTCTGCCCATGCAATCTATAAGCCTCGGGCGGCACAGCCAGCTTGACCGAAAACCGCACTGGCGCCACCCTGGCGCCTTATAGCTTAGCCACTACAGCCACCCGGCTGTCGATTTCCAGTTGCGGAGGATTTACCCCCATGAGCATTCGCCTAGGGATAGTAATGGACCCCATTGCGAGCATTGCCTT
>DAITLT010000373.1:0-3057 GCA_036835505.1 Pseudomonas sp. | reverse complement strand
TCTACTACTTCGTCCCCGAGCAGATGGGCGCCCAGGTCAACAAGACCGCCCAGCGCCTGGCGCTGTTCACCTTTATCATCGTCGAGCATCTCGCTGACCAGGGCCGCGACCCACTGGCCGTGCTCGACGGCGGCAGCCTCGGCCGCGATGAGCTGCCACCGCTGCTGGACAAGTACCACGACCTGTTCCTCCAGGCCGAAGTGCAGACCCAGGACGAGCTGGAAGAAAAGGTCATGCGCCGCCTGACTCAGTTGGGCTTTGCCAGCGAAGACAACGGCATCTACCGCTTCCTGCCGCCGATGCACCGTTTCCTCGATGTCTGCCTGTCGGTGCAGCAGGACCGCGACCTGGCGGCCAGCCTGCACAGCGCCCTGCCGCTGCCCACCCCGCAGTTGCTGGATGACGACAGCGGCGAAGAAATCATCGCCATCGACAACACAGAAGAAGAAACCGAAGAGCAAGCCATGGCCCGCGCCATCGCCGAAGAGCAGGAGCTTGACGCATGACCCAGGAACGTTACGGCATTCGCCGCTTTGCCTTGCTCAACACCGCCGGCTACAGCCTCGGCCTGTTCCCGCTGGAACAACCGCTGTCGGTCTACGGCGCCAACAACCTGGGTAAGTCGGCGTCGATCAACGCCCTGCAATTCCCGATTTTGGCGCGCATGTCGGACATGAGCTTCGGCAAGTACAACCTGGAACAGTCGCGCAAGTTCTACTTCGCCACCGACACCAGCTACATCCTCGTCGAAGTCGCCCTGCCCCACGGCCCCCATGTGATCGGTGTGGCCGGGCGCGGTCCGGGCGGCGGTTTCGGTCACCAGTTCTTCGCCTACCAGGGCGAACTGGACCTGGCCCACTACCAGAAGGACGGCACCTGCCTGCGTCAGCGCGAGTTGTTCAACGCCCTGGAGCGCGAAGGCATCAAGGCCTTTGAACTCAAGCCGGAAGAGCTGCGCCGCCTGCTAGTCGGCGGCCACACCTCGATCCCGCTGGACCTGACCCTGATCCCGCTGCGTTCGACCAGCGAGCAGAGTCTGAAGACCTTCCGCGCGCTGTTTATCAACCTGCTGCACATGCGCGAGATCACCGCGGCCAAGCTCAAACAACTGTTCCTCGACGCCTTCGAACACAGCCTGCGCTCCGGCAGCGTCGACTACATCGCCGCCTGCGAAGAGGCGTTCCGCGATGTGCGGCGCATGGAGCAGGACTACCAGGCGCTGGTCGCTGCCGGCCCGCTGGTGGAAGCCCTGGCCGCCGGGGTCAACCAGCGCGAACTGCTGCGCGGCAAATTGCATCGCCTGTCGCCGCTGCTGGATAACCTGCTCGGTGCTTGGCAGGACTACAGCGGCGCACGCCGCGAAGAACTGCTGATCCAGCACGAACACTACCGCGCCCAGCAGGACGGCCTGCAGCACGAACAACGCGGCGGCACCCAGGAGCTGATGCGCCTGGAGCGCGAGATCAGCGAACTACAACGCTGGCTCGGCGAGCTGGCGGTGCTGAAGAATCGCTTCGCCTTGGTCAACGATGTGCAGCAGCTCGAACAACAGTTGCTGGCCGCCAAGGATGCCCACGACGAACTGGCCGGCGCCCT
The DNA here is from genome assembly GCA_036835505.1 of Pseudomonas sp. GTDB lineage: Bacteria > Pseudomonadota > Gammaproteobacteria > Pseudomonadales > Pseudomonadaceae > Aquipseudomonas. Next base: position 1,461 of record DAITLT010000373.1, on the reverse strand, counting down.
GGCGCAGTCGCGGCAGTTCAGCGCCGAAGACCTCGACGAGCGCCTGCGTGACCTGGAAAAACGCCTCAAGTCGGTCAAGCAGCAGCTCGAACACGCCGACAACAACAGCTACGCACGCCTGCGTGAGGAGTTTACCCAACAGGATGTCGAGCGCCTGATGCGCCTGTTCAATGGCGCGCTGTTCAGCCTGCCGCTGGGCGAAAAGGGAATTCAGCTGGACGACAGCGGCGCCTGGGTCAAATCCCTCGAAGCGCTGCTGGATCGTTTCAAAGGCGAGCACTTCCAGGCGCCTGGCCTCTGCATCGACCTCAGCCATATCGAACCGCCGGCCTTGCAGGCTCTGGCCGACCGTGCCGCCCTGCGCGACCAGAAGGAACGCCTGGACAAAGAGCTCAAGCAACTGAAAACCCAGCAAGCGGTGGCCGCCGACCGCGCCGCCAGCAAGGCCCAGACCGAGCAGTTGTACCGCGAGGTGCTGGAAGCACAGAAGGCCCTGGAGGACTTCCGTCGCAGCCAGACCCTGAGCGTTGAAGAGCCGGACAAGCTGGCGCAACTGACCCAGCTGGAAGCCACCCAGGACGAACACAAACGCGCCAGCGACGCCTTTGCCGAGCGCGTGCAACAGCTGTCCGCCAAGCTGCAACTGGTCGGTCGCCAACTCGCCGATCTGGAAGCCAAGGAACGCACCCTCGAAGACGCCCTACGTCGTCGCCAGCTGCTGCCTGCCGACCTGCCGTTCGGCACGCCGTTTATGGACCCGTTAGACGACTCGCTGGACAACCTGCTGCCGCTGCTCAATGACTACCAGGACAGCTGGCAGGGCCTGCAACGCATCGACGGCCAAATCGATGCGCTGTACGCACAAGTGCGCCTGAAGGGTGTGGCCAAGTTCGACAGCGAAGACGACGTCGAACGCCGCCTGCACTTGCTGATCAACGCCTATGCGCACCGTCAGGACGAAGCCCTGACCCTGGCCAAGGCCCGCCGCGCCGCGGTCACCGACATTGCCCGGACCCTGCGCAACATTCGCAGCGACTATGACAACCTCGAGCACCAACTGGCGCTGTTCAACCGCGAGATCAACAAGCGCCAGGTGTCCAACCTGGAAAGCTTCCGTATCGTCCTGGCGCCGAACAAGGATGCGCTCAAGCACATCGACCAGATCATCCACAGTGCCGGACAGTACGAGGAAGGCGAAACCCTGTCGGTGTTCGACCTGACCCAATCGGTGGAGCAGGATTCGCGCAACGAGGAAGCTAAGGAATACCTGGCCCGCCTGGTGGCGGCCAACCACAACCAACTCGGCTTGAAGGATTTGTTCGAGTTGGCCTTCGAGATCACCAAGGTCGGTGGCCAGCCAGTGGTGCATACCGACATCGACGGTGCGGCGTCCAACGGCACCACCATGACCATCAAGGCGCTGACCAACATGTACCTGTTGCTGCACCTGATGGACCGCGA
>DAITLT010000372.1:0-3061 GCA_036835505.1 Pseudomonas sp. | reverse complement strand
AGGTGACGATCAGATCGCCGACCCCGGCCAGGCCGAGGAAGGTCATCGGGTTGGCGCCCAACTTGACCGCAAAACGGGTCATTTCCGCCAGCGCACGGGTAATCAGCATGCTCTTGGTGTTTTCCCCCATGCCCAGCGCCACGGCCATGCCGGCGATGATGGCGTAAACGTTTTTCAGCGCACCACCCAGCTCGACGCCAAAACGGTCCTGGCTGGCGTACACGCGGAAGGTGCGCCCGTGCAGGGCGGCCTGCACACGCTGGCAGAGAATCTCATCCTCGCTGGCCACCACCGTGGCCGTGAGGGCATGTTCGGCCACTTCACGGGCCAGGTTCGGCCCCGACAACACGCCAATCCGCGCCTCGGGGGCCACTTCTTCGAGGATCTGGCTCATCAGCTTGAAGCTATCGGCCTCAATGCCCTTGGTCAGGCTCACCAGCAACTTGCCCGCCAGGCCGGCGGCCAGGGGCTGCAGCACATTGCGCAGGGCACTGGATGGCAGCGCGACAAAAATCAGCTCGCACTGGGCCAGGGTCGCCGGCAAATCGCTGAGAGGATGCACGCCCGGATGCAGCTTGATGCCTTTCAGGTAGCGCGGGTTCTCCCGCTGGTTACGCATGGCCTCGGCCTGGATTGGATCACGCATCCATTGGTAGACCTGTTGGCCATTTTCGGCCAGCAGGTTGGCGATGGCCGTGCCAAAGCTGCCACCGCCAAGCACGGCAACGGGTTGTTGTTCAGTCATGAGCTATTCCGGTATGAGCCTGAGGCTCAGGTAAGCGCCAGCGCCGTGGCAATTTTCGCCATTATACGGGCCGCGCGCCAACGAACCAGCAGAGCCTGTCAGGGCCGGGCTAAACGCGCATGACTGGCAAAGCGGCGCAGCTCGGTTAACATGCCTGCATGGCTTCTGTGAACAAGGTCGCTCCGTGTACTCAACTGCGCTTTTGCCCCGCCCCCTGACGCCCCGCGCCGGCCTTTGGCATGGCGCCGCCTCTGTCGCCCCGAGCCGCCGCTGGAGTTGCCCGCGATGAGGCGCGGGCGCAGCTGGAATATCCGCACCCATACCCTGCTGATCAGCCTGGGCCCGGCCTTGTTGCTGACGGCCTTGCTGACCGGCTTTTTCACCTATTCAAGGCTCCAGGATCTGCGTGAAGAGCGCATCAACACCGGCCAGTTGATCGCCAATCAGTTGGCCACGGCCACCGAGTACGGGGTGTTGACGGGCAACCCGCAGGTGCTGAAAACCCTGCTGCAGGCCACCCTGGAAACACCCCAGGTACGTTTTCTGGAAGTGCGCGACCCCCACGAGAACATCCTGGTGTACGTCGAGCAGAAAAAAACCGCCGTCCAGGAAGGCTCACAGATCGAGTTGTTCAACGCCTCGATTCAGATGCAATCTGCCCCCAGCCCTGGCCTGAACAGCGCGCCTGGCTACCTCGGTCGCGTGGTGGTGGGCATCTCCAATGACGCCTTCAATAGCCAGCAGCAACTGATCCTGCTCAAGGCCTCGGCCCTGGCGCTGGGCGCCTTGCTGCTGACCTTTCTCCTGGCGCGGCGCCTGGCTCGGCGCCTGGTCCAGCCGATCAGCAACATGGCCGAGGCGGTCAAGGCGATTCAGGCCGGCAACTTCCAAGCCACGGTGCCCGAACGGGGCAATGCCGAGCTGATTGAACTGGCACAGCACATCAACAACCTGGCCAGCGGCCTGCAGCAAGCCCAGATTGAACAACAACAAGCCATCAACCAGTTGATCAAGACCCGCGAAGAAGCCGAGCAAGCCAGCAAGGCCAAGTCGGACTTCCTGGCCATGATGAGCCATGAGCTGCGCACCCCGATGAACGGCGTGCTGGGCATGCTGCAACTGCTGGAAACCACCGAAATGAGCCAAGAGCAGGCCGAATACACGGCTCTGGCCACCGAATCCACCGAGCATTTGCTCAAGGTCATCAACGACATCCTCGACTTCTCGCGGATCGAGCGCGACGCCCTGGAGCTGGAGTGCATCGCCTTCAACCTGCTGGAGCTGTTGCAGAGTTCTGTCCAGGTGTTCCTCCATAGCGCCCAACAACGCGGCCTGCAACTGCACCTGGAGACGCCGCCGGGACTGGAGCAGATCGAGGTGCGCGGCGACCCGACGCGGATTCGCCAGATTCTGGTCAACCTGCTCGGCAACGCGTTGAAGTTCACCGAAGAAGGCAGCATCCACGTGCAAGTCCGCTGGCAACCGCTGGATGAGCAGGTGCTGTGGCTGACCTGCTCGGTGCAGGACAGCGGCATCGGGATTTCCCCCGAACGCCTGGAGCACATGTTCGATGCCTTCCAGCAGGCCGACACTTCGATTTCCCGGCGCTATGGCGGCACCGGCCTGGGCCTGCCGATTGCCCGCACCCTGGCCGAACGCATGGGCGGCACCCTGACGGCACGCAGCGAGGCCGGCCAAGGCTCAACCTTCACCCTGGAAATCCCCTTGCCGTTTAGCCAGCAAAACCCGCGCCCGGTGTTGCTTGAACGTGAGACCAGTGGCGATGACAACGGCCATCTGGTGCTGCTGGTGGAAGACAACCCGGTCAACCAGACCGTGATAGAAGCCATGCTGCGCAGCCTCGGCTATCAGGTTTGCCTGGTCGCTGATGGCGCCCAGGCCCTGCACCATGCCGAGCACTTCGCCTACTCGGCGATCTTGATGGACTGCCGCCTGCCGATCATGGATGGCTACGAAGCCACCCGACAGATCCGCGCCCTGGCCGGCAAACAACAGCTGCCGATCATCGCCCTGACCGCCAACGCCCTGCAGGGTGACCGCGAAGCCTGCCTGGCCGCCGGAATGAACGATTATCTGGCAAAACCGTTCAAACGCGCCGATCTACAACGAATCCTGCAACGTTGGCTGCCACCCCGACCTTCGGAGAGTAGCCAGCAGTGTTAGACTGCCGGAAACTTGTTTCAGGACAATGCGCCACTAGCCGCGGGCTAGACACAATTCAAGGCACTGAGCGTACACATGTACGCAAAGGCTGTGACTTTCACCTTAACGCAACAGTCTACGACTAGGCTGCCA
>DAITLT010000371.1:0-3084 GCA_036835505.1 Pseudomonas sp. | reverse complement strand
TACCGCGCACGTGGCCGTTGTTTCAAGGGACGGGAGCTTGAAGTCAGTGGGGCTTTGCATACTACCCAACTCGGGCAGTGCGTGGCCGGTTCCGCGAGCAGAGGGCGATGCAGAGATGTTGCGTTTCATCGGCACCAGCCACTATCGTCTAGCCGACTATGGCTACCGTGCGAGAATCGGAGCCGTCGTATGGAACCGGGACAAAAGGCGAACATTTCTTTCTATGAAAGACGCAAAACGTGCCAAGTCATCGAATGTGATTCCTCTGTTGTGGTCGAGCGATATACAACAAGGCCGAAAAGTTGATTTCTTGGGTAAGTGTTGGCGCGCGTATAAAAATACCCAGAAGTGGGCGCTGTAGGATTACCCAGAATGAAGGCAGTCTAAAGTTGACTGGCCTGTTGGTAAGTGTAGCGCATTTACACAGAAGAAGTTGCATGGGAAGCGCCCTGAATGAACACTCCCCACGCGGCTAGTTGTTAAAAGGGTTCACTCCTTTTAAGTTTCTTTTGCTCTCGTGCTTTGATACGCGACTTGGCAGAGTCGCTACTGTGACGGAAGCGATAGGACTCGTTTCCTGTTTCTACGATATGGCAATGATGCGTCAGTCGATCCAGTAATGCCGTTGTCATTTTTGCATCACCAAATACGTTGCCCCACTCGCCGAAGGTCAGATTCGTCGTGATCATCACACTGGTGTGTTCATAGAGCTTGGATAGCAAGTGGAACAGCAATGCACCGCCTGCCTGACTGAATGGCAAATAGCCCAGCTCATCGAGAATGACCATATCCATTCGCATCAGGGCAAATGCCAATCGCCCAGCCTTGCCCGCCGCCTTTTCCTGCTCCAGCAGATTGACCAGATCGACCGTTGAGTAGAATCGTACCCGCTTGCTGTGTTTGGTAATGCCGGATACGCCCAGTGCCGTTGCCAAATGCGACTTCCCCGTTCCTGTGCCACCAATGAATACGACGTTGTGCGCCGCATCCGTAAAAGAGAGGTCGGCCAATTCCATAATCAAGCTACGATCCACTTTTGCTTGATCGAATACGAATCCAGCCAAGTCGCGATGTACCGGAAACTTGGCAGTTTGCAATTGGTATCGGATCGAACGCATTGCCCGGTCGGTATGTTCTGCTTGCAGTAGATGCTCAATCAGCCAGCGTGAGGAACCGACCGCCGTTTGCGCATCTTGGGCAATGATGTCTTCCCATGCCCCCACCATCCCGTACAGACGCAGGGCTTTGAGCTCTTCGCTGACGTTACGCATGGTTCACCTCCTCGCGCAAACTGTCATACCGTCCAGTATCGGCAATGGGCGGTTCATCCACCTGCAAGGTTGTTTCAATTTGCCCCGGTAATTCTGCGGCCTTGAGACGGCTGATGACATTCTCGATATGCTCGGCACTCGGATTGCCCGATTCCAACACAAGTTCCACGGCAACCAGAACCGCTTCCAATCCAGACTTGGGCACGGCAGCCAGTACCTTGGCCATCATGCGATCACCCCCATCGCGCTTGAGTAGCAAACTGCGTAGGCATTGCAATGGTTCTGGCATGTCGGCGAACGGCGCGCCATTTCTCAATGCGCCTGGCTTCCTTTCGATCAATGGAATGTAATGCTGCCAGTCGTAGTGGGTCTTGTTCCGGTCGAAGCTACGGGAATGACTGGCCACTACTTCATCGTGAGCAACGAATTCAAGGCGGTCTGGGTAGGTATGGATACTGACCATCTGGCCGACTAGCTCGCATGGCACTGAGTAGCGATTACGATCCTCAATGACTAAGCAGGTGCTGGACACCTTGCCCATGGTTTCGACGTAACCATCGAAAGGGGTGACCATCGGCATCAGGCTGGGTTGCTCGTGTTCAAGCATTTCGGCGATGGTCAGATCCCCATACTCGGTGTGGCGTAGCTCCTGCCAGAGTGTGCGGCAGCGCGCTAACAACCAAACGTTGAGTTCAGCAAATGAGCTGAACCGTTCGTTAGCGGCTTCCTGCCAGATACGCCGCCGACTGTCCTGCACGTTCTTCTCAACAACACCTTTCTCCCAGCCACTGGCGACATTGCAGAAGTCGGTATCGAACAGATAGTGCGAGGCCATCGCAGCAAATCGCGTATTGACGATACGCGACTTGCCTTTCTTGACCTTATCAACTGCGGTCTTCATGTTGTCGTAAATGCCGCGACGCGTAATGCCACCCAACGCGGTAAAGGCTCGCGTATGAGCATCGAACAACATCTCGTGGCTTTGCGTCGGATACGCCTGCACGACAAACGCTCGGCTGGCACACAACTTTAAATGCGACGCCATAATCTTGCGCCACACACCGCCAATTAACAGGTGCTCTTCGCTCCAGTCAAATTGGAAGGCTTCGCCCAGCTCGAAGTGGAGTGGAACAAAAGCTTTGACCATCGCCTGTCCACCCTTCAGACGCCAGTTTCGGACGAACTCGGTGACACGACTGTAGTCTCCGTCAAAGCCCTCCGCTTTTAATTCGCCAAATAGCTTCAGTGCGCTGCGCCGGTCACGCTTGGGGCGCCTCGCATCGATTTCCAGTGCTTTGGTGAGTTGGTCGGTATAGGGCGTTATCTTGGTGTTCTCAGAAGCTCGTCGCTGACATTTCGGCTCCGTTCCTTCTGATGCTTTTAGCCAACCCCTTACGGTCTTGCGCGTCAGGCCGGTTCGCCTTTCTATCTCTGATAACGATAGCCCATCACGGTAATACATACGTCGAATTATTCCCAAATCTTTCATGGTGATCATCTCCTGTTAGTCCTGCTCAAAAAAAGAGCAGATAGGTTAATCACCCTGGGTAATTTTAGGCGCGCACTAGTTGCATATTTCGGGTAGTTTTATTCGCGTAGCAACAGCATGTACCCATTTCGGAGAGTGTCCAGCAGGTCTTGTCACAGCTGCCGCGCTGGGAAGGGTGTCCGTATGTTGTCCCCAACCCGAAAACCAAGCAGCCGTATGTGTCTATTTTCTGCTCGTGGAACAGTGCCCGGAAAGAGGCGGGGATGCCGGAACTGCGGATGCACGATCTCAGGCACTCCTTTGCCAGCTTCCTGATCAACTCCA
>DAITLT010000370.1:1018-3095 GCA_036835505.1 Pseudomonas sp. | reverse complement strand
CCTGTCGCTCAGCGCCCTGGCCCGCGGCGGTCAGCCCGCCTGGTGGGCGCAAGCGCTGCGCTGGCCGGTGCGCGGCCTGCTGATTGTGCTGCGCAGCGTGCCGGAAATCGTCTGGGCGCTACTGTTTGTGCGGGCCGTGGGCCTGGGGCCGAGCGCCGCCGTGCTGGCGATTGCCATCACCTATGCCGGCATGCTCGGCAAGGTCTATGCGGAGATTTTCGAGTCGGTCGACCTGCGCCCCACCCGCGCCCTGCTGCTGGCCGGCAGCCCACGTCTGGCGGCCTTTGCCTACGGCCTGCTGCCCAATGCCGCCGGTGAGATGCTGTCCTACAGCGTGTACCGCTGGGAATGTGCGATCCGCGCCTCGGTGGTCATGGGCTTTGTCGGCGCCGGCGGCCTGGGCCAGTTGATCGATCAATCGCTGCGCATGTTCGCCGGCGCCGAAGTGGCCAGCATGCTGCTGACGTTCCTGCTCCTGGTGCTGCTGGCCGACAGCCTGAGCCGTTGGCTGCGCGGACGCCTGACATGAGACGACCCCAGCTAAACCTCGGCAACTGGCTGATTCTGCTGGGCGTGGCGATAGCCGTGGGCGCCAGCTTCGCCTACCTCGATCTGGATTTGGCGGCGCTGCTGCAAGGCGACAGCCCGGCACAGATGGCCCGCTTCGCCCAGGGCTTTATTCCACCGGATCTGTCCGCCACGCTGCTTCAGCAGGTCGCCCGTGGCGCCCTGGAAACCCTGGCCATGTCAGCCATCGGCACCCTGCTGGCGGCGCTGCTCGGCCTGCTGTTGGCCTTGCCGGCGGCAGGCCGCTTCGGCGCTCTGGGCAAAAGCCTGACACGCCTCAGCCTGAATGCCCTACGGGCCATTCCCGAGCTGGTGTGGGCGGCGCTGATGGTGCTGGCCGCAGGTCTTGGGCCCAATGCCGGCACCCTGGCCCTGGCCCTGCACACCAGCGGCGTGCTCGGCCGGCTGTTTGCCGAAGCCCTGGAAAACACCCCCACGGCGCCGGCCGAGGCCTTGCGCCTGAGCGGCAGTTCACGACTGGCAGCGTTCTGCTACGGCACCTTGCCGGGCGTCTGGCCGCAACTGCTGGCGTATGGTTTGTACCGCTGGGAGAACAACATCCGCATGGCCAGCGTGCTCGGTTTTGTCGGCGCCGGCGGGCTGGGGCAGATGCTCTATGTCAGCCTCAGCCTGTTTCAACAGGCGCAAGCGGCCACAGTGATCCTGGCCATGCTGATTCTGGTGCTGGGAGTGGATGTGCTGAGCAACTGGGCACGCCAGCGCTGGGTGCAGGCGCACTAGCAGGCCGTTGGCCTGCTGTGCGTAAGAGGCGCGACTTAGAAGCCGTCCTTGAGCAGGTGATCGAGGTTGACCGGCTCACCCGGTACGGCCTGGAGCTTGCTGCGGATGTCTTCGAACATCAGGTCGTATTCCTTGTGATTGCGCAGCACCGGGCCGAAGTTCGGGTGCAGGCCGTGCTTGCCGGCGATCCGGGTGATCGAGCTGGCGAAGTTGAACGCCGTGTCGCGGTGCAGTTCAAACTCATCGGCAAACGGCTTGCCTTCGATCTCGCCGGTCATGCGGAAATGCAACATGGCACCTTCGGCGGGGTCATTGCGCACCTCGTAACGCACATCCACCGAGAACGCGGGAATCCCCGGCATGCCGCCGGCGCTGCTGCGCTGCAAATGTCCTGGTTCAAACATGCTGTTGCTCCTTTGCTCGTCAAGTGATGCTTCAGTAGTGCGCCGCAAAGCGCCGAATACAACTCTATTTAGTTAACCCCTGCCACGCGCTCCTGCACCAATACCCAGGGCGCCACCACCACCGCCCACAACGACGGATCGCGGGCCAGCCAATCCTCGGCCTGGGCCGCCTGCAATAGATTGACCTCACCGGCCGCCATCCAGGCGCCAATGCGCGCCTTGTCGTCCTCGGCCACGGCCTGCGCCACGCCGATCAGGTCCAGCGCCGCAGCAACCCAGAGCACCACGCCACGGGCAAAAAACGGCTGTAATTCGTGCCAACTAATTGCCGCCGTCTCACCCAGCAATTTGCCATACAGGCTGCT
>DAITLT010000370.1:0-1008 GCA_036835505.1 Pseudomonas sp. | reverse complement strand
GGCATGCTCGTCACCGGCGGGTTTTGCATTGAACTGTTCAGTCATGGATAACACCATCGAGAAGGTCAACGCATCATAGCGACAGCACCGCCGCAGGCAAGCCCGGCAGGCGTCAGACATAAACGCACTGAAGCGACGTTTTTTTATATATTTATTACGATATAGCGACATAAGCTGACCAATCCGTCGGCTGACTGCTTTCCAAGCCACAAACCGGCACCCTACACTGTGCCGGTACAGTTGTCGGGCCGGCACGCGGCCAGAGATGGTCTGCGCCAACGCCCGCCAGCCGGAACCAATAAAAACGCAAACACAATGAGTGGAGCACTATGAACAAGGCTACTAAGCAGATTTCCAAGCTGTTTGCCGCCATGGCCATGGCCGGCGTTGCCAGTTACTCCGTGGCAGCAGACACGATCAAAATCGCCCTGGCCGGCCCTGTAACGGGTGCAGTTGCCCAGTACGGCGAGATGCAGTTCATTGGCGCGAAAATGGCCATCGAGCAGATCAACAAGGCCGGCGGCGTCAACGGCGCCATGCTCGAAGGTGTGGTCTACGACGACGCCTGCGACCCGAAACAAGCCGTGGCCGTAGCCAACAAAATCGTCAACGACGAAGTTAAATACGTCGTCGGCCACCTGTGCTCCAGCTCCACTCAGCCCGCGTCCGACATCTACGAAGACGAAGGCATCCTGATGATCACCGCGGCGTCCACCAGCCCGGACATCACCGCTCGCGGCTACCAACTGGTGTTCCGCACCATTGGCCTGGACAGCCTGCAAGGCCCGACCGCCGGCAACTTCATTGCTGACCACGTCAAGCCGAAGACCATTGCCGTCATCCACGACAAGCAGCAGTACGGTGAAGGCATCGCCACTGCCGTCAAGCAAACCGTCGAGGCCAAAGGCCTCAAGGTTACCCTGTTCGAAGGCATCAACGCCGGCGACAAGGACTTCTCCGCGATGATCGCCAAGCTCAAGCAAGCCGGTGTGGATTTCGTCTACTACG
>DAITLT010000369.1:0-3104 GCA_036835505.1 Pseudomonas sp. | reverse complement strand
CGCAGAACATGCTGACGAACAGCCCGCCACCGGCACACAGGTAGGACAGCAACGCACGCCGATGCAATGGCAGGCGCAGGCGCCACAGGGCGTGCAGCAACAGGGCAAAGAGCATGCCCAAGACCATGCGCGCCATGGCGGCAAAGGCGAAGCCGGTGTCCACTGCGCCCCACCGGATCGCCAGCGGCGTGGTCGCCCAGATCAGCACGACGATGACATAGGCCAGGTTGACCGAGCGGCTGCGCGTCATGCCTGGCCTCGCCGGCTGGCCGCCTCGATGCAGCAGCCCAACGCACATGTGCCGATCACGCGGTTTTCCTCGGCGACAGTGGTACCCATTGCCGGTCAGATATCCAGCACCAGGCGCGGCGTCAGCGCGCGCGAGCAGCAGGGCGTGAACCAGTTTTCCTCGCCGCGCTCCTTGTCGCTCAACACCTGGTCGCGGTGATCGGCCTTGCCTTCCAGCACACGGGTGATGCAGGAGCCGCAGATGCCTTGCTGGCAAGACACCGGGATCTCCACCCCATCGGCTTTCAGCACCGCGACTATCGACTCGTCCCCACCGATCACATAGATCTTGCCGCTGCTGGCCACCTGCACCTCGAAGCTGTCGTCGCTGGAGGTGTCCACCTGCTTGGCGGCGAAGTACTCGAAGTGGACGCGCTCGCTGCTCCAGCCCTGAGCCTTGGCGGTGCTGGTGACATAGTCGATGAAGCCCCCCGGACCGCAGACGTAGAGGTGCGTGTCCACGCCCTCCGCGGCGAGCAGCGCCGGCAGGTTCAGCGCCTGCTCGGCCGGGCCGTCGTCGAAGTGCAGCTGCACCTGCTCGGCATAGGCCGCTGCGCGAATGCGCGTGAGGAAGGCCATGCGCTCGGCCGAGCGCGAGGCATAGTGCAGGGTGAAATCGGCGCCGATGCTGGCCAGCCGTTCGGCCATGCACAGAATCGGCGTGACGCCGATGCCTCCGGCCAGCAGCAGCGAACGCTTGGCCGGCACCAGTGGGAAATGGTTGCGCGGCGGGCTGATGCGTATGCTCTGGCCTTCTTGCAACTGGTCGTGCACGGCAATCGAACCGCCGCGTGAATTGGGGTCGCGCAACACGCCGATCACGTAACGATGCTGCTCGGTCGGGTCGTTGCACAGCGAATATTGGCGCACCAGCCCCGGGCGGATTTCCACGTCGATATGCGAGCCTGCGCTGAACATCGGCAGGCTGTGCCCGGCGAGCGGCTCCAGTTCGAGGGTGACGATATCCAGCGCCTCGGCCGCCTTGCGGGCGATGCGTACATCAAGACAGGTAGATTCCATCACTGGCTGCTCCCCTAGGGTTTATCAGGAAAGCGCCGCGAGGCGCTGACGAATATCGGCACGCAGCCGATCCTTGCGAATCTTGCCCGAGGCCGTACGCGGGAAATCCTCGACCACCACCAGGTACTCGGGGAATTTCTGTCGCGCCACGCCGGCCCTCGCCACCTGTTCGAGCAGGCCGTCCAGACTCAACTGCTGGCCGGCGCGCAGGATCACGTAGGCACACAGGGTTTCGCCGAGGCGCTCATGGGGCATGGCCACCACCGCCGCCTCGTCGATCGATGGATGCAGATGCAGGATGTCCTCGACTTCCTTGGCGCTGATTTTCTCGCCGCCGCGGTTGATCAGATCCTTCTTGCGCCCGGTGATGAGGATGGCGTTGTCGGCGGTAATCCGGCCCAGGTCGCCGGTGGCGAAAAAGCCCTCGGCATCGAAGGCCTCGGCGCTCTGCTCGGGATCGGCATAGCCAAGAAACATGGCCGGGCCACGCACGCAGATTTCACCTTCCTGGCCGGCGGCCACCTCGCGCCCGGCATCATCGAGCAGGCGTACTTGGTAGTCGAGGATCTCACCGTCGGTGTTGGCCGCCTGTTGCAGTTGGCCGGCGCCGACGAAGCCGAGGGTCACCAGCGGCGCCTCGCTGGAGCCGAACACACGAAACGCCCGGCAGTTGGCGAACACCTCGGCGGCCTTGTGGATCAGCGCCGGCGGCACTTCGGCGCCGCCGCAGGCGAAACGCTTGAGGCTGGGCAGACGCCTGTTCTGCTGCTCGGCCTGGGCGATCAGTTCATGCAGGAAGGGCGTGGCGCCGAGGCTGACGGTGACCTGTTCGCGGTCGATGATGTCGAGCGCCTCCATGGCATTCCAGCGCTCCATGAACACCGTGCGCGCCTCCAGGTAGAACGGCAATTCGAGGGCGCTGAGCCCGGTCACATGGGTCACCGGCGAGGCCATCAGCAGTACTTGCGGCGAGCCGTCCGACCAGTGTTCGAAGGCGCGTTTGAGGCGAGTCGGGCCGGTGTTGTGCGAGTGCAGCACGGCCTTCGGCCGACCGGTGGTGCCCGAGGTATAGAGGATCAGTTTGAGCGCATCGGCGTCCACCGCCGGTGTATCGGTCAGCGGCTGGCCTTCGCCGAGCAGCGCCTCATAGGCGTCGAGCGAATTGTCCTCGGCACGCACCCTTATCTGCAGGCGCAGCGCCGGCAGCTCCGGCGCCAGGCGCTGGAGCATGGCGGCGAAGTCGAAGCCGCGGTAGCTGCCCGGGACGAACATCGCCTTGGCGGCGCAATCGGCCAGCATGAAGGCCACTTCGGCATCGCGATAGATCGGCACGATAGGCGCGATGACCAAACCCAGCAGGCTGGCGGCCAGGTCGATCACCGCCGTCTCGCGCCAGTTCGGCAGCTGCAAGGCGATCACATCGCCGGCCTGCAAACCACGCCGTTGCAAGGCGCCGGCGAGCAGACGGGCATCGCCCAGCAGTTCATCGATCCGGCACGCCTGGCCATCGAACACGTGGGTAATCCGCCCCGGCTCGCGGGCGACTATGGCCTGCGCCGACTGGGCGATGCTGCGCCCCATCCACTCACTGCTGTGGGCATAACGCTGCACGCTGGCGTCGTCGAGACGCAGCTGCCAGCCACTGATGTCTTTACGCATACGCGGCCTCCTTCAGGCGTCTGCCAGCGACAGCTCGACGAAGCGCAGAAACTGCTCGTCGCGGTCGCCGAACAATGCCGCATTGACCATCAGTCGGCGGAAATAGTGGCTGACCTCCAGCTCCTCGGTGATGCCCA
>DAITLT010000368.1:0-3109 GCA_036835505.1 Pseudomonas sp. | reverse complement strand
CAATGCTGGCGTCGTTACCGGACTGGATGATGATGCCGTGCAGCAGGTCATCGACCTTCACCTGGCTGTTCAGTGGCAGGAACATGGTCGAGCCACCGGAGGCGGCCCCGCCGGTACGCCAGGCGTGCTCGCTGACCGGCACCAGGTCCTGCTCACCGATCTTGCCCTTACGGATTTCCAGGGTGGCGATATAGGCGGTCATCAGCTTGGTCAGGCTGGCCGGCGGCAGACGCTGGTCGCCGTTGTTTTCCACCAGCACCTTGCCGCTGGCGGCATCCAGCAACACATAGGACTTGGCCGCCAGTTGTGGCGGTGCCGGGGTGGCCTGGGCCGCGAGTGCCGCAGACAGCGGCGCCGCAATCAGCAGAACGAGCAATGACAAGCGTTGGGCAATGGTGGTGATGTTCATCCGACTCTCTGAAGTTTTTACTGAGGTTACGCAGCCTGCGCGTCCTGCGCCGTGCTGCACTGCCCGCATCCCTGCGGGGTGAACGTCGAGGCGCACGCCTGGCGCGCACCCGGACAGATGGGTTACTCGGCCTTGACCAGGCTGGGTTGCCCCAGATTGGCCAGGCGCACGCTGTCCTGCAACTGGCTGACTTCAGCCGGCGTGCTTATCGGCCCCAGCCGCACGCGGTGCAGGATCTGTTGATTGAGCGCCACCGAGCTGATAAACACCGGCGCACTCACCGTCGCGCTCAGCTTGGCTTTGAGGAGTTCGGCAGCGTCCGGGTTGGCGAAGGCGCCCACCTGGAGATACAGCCCAGAGGCTGGGACAGAAGCGTTTTTTTTTACCGCTACCGGGGTCGGCAGCACGGCCGCCGCGTGCTGCTCGGCGGGCGGCGTGTAGACCTCGGTTGGCGCAGCCGTGGCTTGCACCGCCGGCTGCGGCGCCTGGGCCACCTGCTGCGGCTGGGCCAGCACCAGCGGCACCGGACGCCCTTGCTGGGCCCACCACTCGTGGGGGTCGATGCCCTCGACGCGGACCCGCGCGGTGCCGGTTTCGGCATAGCCGAGCTTCTTCGCCGCGGCGAAGGACAGGTCGATAATCCGATCGGAGTAGAACGGCCCGCGGTCATTCACCCGCACAATCACGCTCTTGCCGTTCTCGACGTTGGTCACCCGCACGTAGCTGGGCAGCGGCAGAGTCTTGTGCGCGGCCGTCATACCATACAGGTCGTAGGCCTCGCCATTGGCGGTGGCCTGACCGTGGAACTTGGTGCCGTACCAGGACGCCACACCCGAAACCTGATAACGCCGGGCATCGCTCATCGGGTAATAGGTCTTGCCCATCACCGTGTAAGCGTTGGCCTTGACCCGCCCGTAGTGCGGCATCGGCACGGCATCGGGAATTCGCGAGACGTCCACATCCCACCAGGGCGCGCCGTCGCGGTGCGGCCGCGAATAGTCCACCGGTCCGGTAATCGGTCCACCCGGCGCCACCGGCTTGGGTGCCCGACTGCCGGTGCAACTGGCAATCAGCAGCGCCAACAGCCCGTAGACGGCAACTTTTCCGGCCTGTGCGAAGGTCATTCGGCCCCCCGTGCCTGCAGCAGCAATTCAGACAACTGATACACCGCCATGGCGTACATGGCACTGCGGTTGTAACGGGTAATGGCGTAGAAGTTGGACAAGCCCAGCCAGTATTCCGGGCCGTCGGCGCCGTCGAAACGGAACGCCGTCACCGGCATCTCCGCGCGCAGGGCGTCATGGCTGGACCAGCCCAACGTGCGCAGCTCACCCACGGTCTTGACCGGTTCAATACCCACGGTCAGACCTTGATCGACCTGCTCGCCACGCACCTGGGCGCGGCTGACCACCTGACCACCGGCGGTCCAGCCGTGCTGCTTGAAGTAGCTGGCCACGCTACCGATGGCGTCGGTGGGGTTGCTCCAGATATTGATCCGGCCATCACCGTCAAAGTCCACGGCATAGGCGCGGAAGCTGCTCGGCATAAATTGCGGCAGGCCCATGGCCCCAGCGTAGGAACCCTTGAGGGTCAAGGGGTCGGCCTGCTGCTCACGGGCCAACAGGAGAAACTCCTTGAGCTGCTGACGGAAGAACGGCGCCCGCGGCGGGTAATCAAAACCCAGGGTCGACAAGGCATCGATCACCCGATAGTTGCCGGTATTGCCGCCGTAGAAGGTTTCAACGCCGATGATCGCGACGATCACCTGGGCGGCCACGCCATATTCCTGCTCGGCGCGGGCCAGGGCCTCGGCGTTTTGCTGCCAGAACACCACGCCGCGGGCAATTCGCGCGTCGGTGATAAAGATCGGCCGGTAGTCTTTCCACGGTTTGACCTTCTCGGCCGGGCGCGAGATGGCATCGAGGATCGTTTGCTTGCGCTCGACCTGGGCAAACAGGCTGCTCAACTGCTCGCCGGCAAAGCCATAGCCGTTGGTCATCTCGCCGATAAAGGCCGCCACCTCCGGGGAGTGTTCATACTCCCCGGCCTGTGCGAGCGGCGCGCAAGCCATCAGACCAAGCGCCGCCAGCCAACCGGCCTGGCGCGCGCCCCAGCGGCGCAGTACGTGCATCGAGTTGTGCATCACATCATTCACTCTGATCAAACCTGTGCGATCCATTTGCGATGGGTGTGGATCGACATCAAGATGCCAAACCCGGTCATCAGCGTCACCATCGAGGTGCCGCCGTAGCTAATAAAGGGCAACGGCACGCCGACCACCGGCAACAAGCCACTGACCATGCCGATATTGATAAACACATAGATAAAGAAGGTCATCGTCAGGCTGCCGGCCAACAGCTTACCGAAGAGTGTCTGCGCCTGGGCAGTAATCACCAGGCCACGGGCCACCAGTAACAAATAAACCAGCAGCAGCAGACAGATGCCGACCAGGCCGAACTCCTCGCCGAGCACGGCAATAATAAAGTCCGTATGGCTTTCCGGCAAAAAATCCAGGTGCGATTGGGTGCCCAGCAGCCAACCCTTGCCGAACACCCCACCGGAGCCAATCGCCGCCTTGGACTGGATGATGTTCCAGCCGGTGCCCAGCGGATCGCTTTCCGGGTCGAGAAAGGTCAGCACCCGCTGCTTCTGGTAGTTGTGCATGACAAAGGTCCACATGCCCACCGCCACCGGCACGAT
>DAITLT010000367.1:0-3136 GCA_036835505.1 Pseudomonas sp. | reverse complement strand
CCATCAGTTTGCAGATGATGCCGAGCATGATTTCGTCGGCGCCGCCGCCAATCGAGACCAGGCGTACGTCGCGGTAAGCACGCGACACCGGGTTGTCCCACATAAAGCCCATACCGCCCCAGTACTGCAGGCAGGCGTCGGACACTTCACGGCCGAGGCGACCGGCTTTGAGCTTGGCCATGGACGCCAGGTTGGTTACGTCGCGGCCGCGCACGTACTGTTCGGTGGCCTGGTAGACCAGGGCGCGCAGGCACTCGATCTCGGTCTGCAGTTCGGCCATGCGGAAGTGGATGACCTGGTTGTTGATCAGCGGCTGACCGAAGGTCTGACGCTCCTTGCAGTATTCGATGGTGGCATCGACGCAGTGCTCCAGGCCCTTGATCATGTTGGCCGCGCCGAACAGGCGCTCTTCCTGGAACTGCAGCATCTGCATCATAAAGCCCGCGCCTTCGTGGCCGATGCGGTTGCGCTGTGGCACGCGCACGTTGTCGAGAAACACCTGGGCGGTCTCTGAACTGCGCATGCCGAGCTTGTCCAGGTGCGGGCTGACGCTGATGCCGGGGGTGTTCATCGGCACCACGATCAGCGACTTGTTGACGTGGGGCTTGTCGTCGCTGGTGTTGGCCAGCAGGCACATGAAGTCGGCGCTAGGGGAGTTGGTGATCCACATCTTGCTGCCGTTGATCACGTAGTCGTCGCCGTCTTTCTTGGCGTGGGTCTTCAGCCCGGCCACATCGGAGCCGGCGCCGACTTCCGATACGCCGATGCAGCCGACCATCTCACCGCTAATGGCCGGGGCGAGAAACTCGGCGCGCAGCTCATCGGAGCCGAAGCGCGCCAGGGCCGGAGTACACATGTCGGTCTGCACACCGATCGACATCGGGATGCCGCCGCAGCGGATGGTGCCGAACTCTTCGGCGGCGACGATCGAGTAGCTGTAGTCCAGGCCCATGCCGCCGAATTTCTCCGGCTTGGAAATGCCCAGCAGGCCCAGGTCACCGGCCATCTTGAAGATTTCGTGGATGGGGAATTGGCCGGCCTTTTCCCACTCATCGACGTGCGGGTTGATTTCCTTGTCGACAAAGTTACGCACCGTGCGCCGCAGTTCTTCGTGTTCTTGGGTAAAGATCATTTTTATTCTCCGAAGGGTTACAGGCGAGCGACGCCGAAGGTGGTGGTTTTAAGCGGCCGCACGGCGGCCTCGGCGCAGATGTCGAGCAGAAAGCCCAGCAGCTTGCGCGTGTCACGCGGGTCGATCAGGCCGTCGTCCCACAGGCTGGCGGTGCCGTACAGGGCCGTCGATTGGCTGTCGAGCTTCTGCGCGGTGACGGTTTCCAGCATGTCGAGCATCTTCGGGTCGGCCGTTTGGCCCATCTTCAGGTGCTTGTCCTCGGTGACGATGCGCAGCACCTTGCCGGCCTGGGCGCCGCCCATTACGGCGGTCTTGCTGTTGGGCCAGGCGAAGATAAAGCGTGGGTCCAGACCACGGCCGCACATGGCGTAGTTGCCCGCGCCGTAGGAGCCGCCGACGACGATGGTCAGCTTCGGTACGCTGCAATTGGCCACGGCCTGGATCAGCTTGGAGCCGTGCTTGATCACGCCGTTCTGTTCCGACTCGGTGCCGACCATAAAGCCGGTGGTGTTGTGGAAGAACAGAATCGGCGTGTTGCTCTGCTCGCACAGCTGGATAAATTGCGCGGCCTTGGCGGCCCCTTGCGGGGTGATCGGGCCGTTGTTGCCGATCAAGCCGCAGCGCTGGCCTTCGATGGCCAGGTGGCCGCAGACGGTCTGGTTGTCGAACTCGTTTTTGAAGTCGAGAAACACTGAACCATCGGCGATACGGGCGATGATCTCGCGCACGTCGTAGGGCTTTTTCGCATCGTTTGGCACGATGCCGAGCAGCTCTTCGGCTGGATACAGCGGCTCCTGATAGGGCGTTTTCACCGGGGCCGGCAGCTGCGCATTCCACGGCAGCATAGCGATGATTTCGCGGGCGATGCGTACGCCATCGGCGTCGTTTTCGGCCAGGTATTCGGCGGTGCCGGCGATTCTTGCGTGCATTTCGGCGCCGCCCAGTTCTTCATCGGTGGCCACTTCGCCGGTGGCGGCTTTCAGCAGTGGCGGGCCGGCAAGGAACATCTTGGCCTTGCCACGCACCACCACCACGTAATCCGACAGGCCCGGCTGATAAGCCCCGCCGGCAGTGCTGGAACCATGCACCACGGTGATTTGCGGCAGGCCCATGGCCGACATGCGGGCCTGGTTGGCGAAGCCGCGGGCGCCTTCGACAAAAATCTCGGCGGCGTAGTTGAGGTTGGCGCCGCCGCTTTCGGCCAGGGTCACCACCGGCAGTTTGTTCTCGAAGGCAATCTGCTGCAGACGCAGGGATTTTTTCAGGCCGGAGGGGGAGATGGTGCCGCCCTTGATAGCGCTATTGTTGGCGATTACCAGGCTGCGTACGCCCTGGATATAGCCGATGCCGGCGATCAGGCCGCCGCCGGCCATGCTGCCGTCCTTGTCGTCGTGCAACTTGTAGCCGGCCAGCGAGGCCAGCTCGAGAAATGGCGCGCCGGGGTCGAGCAGCAGGTTGATGCGCTCACGGGGCAGCAACTGGCCGCGTTTTTCGAACTTGGCCTTGGCCTCATTGGCCTTGTCCAGGACCTTCTGCTCGACCTCGCGAAAACCGGCGATAGTCGCCAGCATGGTCTCGCGGTTCTGCGCGAAGGCAGCGCCGTGGACGTCAATCTCAGACTGAATGACGGGCATGACTTACTCCTGCTCTTTAAGCACATTGGGCCGCGAAAAGGCCCGGTGCAAAGCGCTCTCAGATTGAATAATGGACATTAGGGCTGCTCCTTGAGCACATCGGGCAGGTAGGCCCGGTGGAAGCCGTTGTAGGATTTGCTCTGTCCCGGCTTGGCCTTGAACAGCGGGAAGGCGCGGCTGCCCTGGCTGGCGCCACCGTCGATGCGGATGGTGTTGCCGCTGATAAAGGCCGCACCCGGCGACAGCAGGTAAACGATGGCGGCGGAGACTTCCGACTCGGTGCCGATGCGCTTGAGCGGCACGTGCTCGCGCAGGGTCGGGATCACCGCCTTGAACGCGCCTTCGTAGGTGTCCATGCCGCTGGAGGCGA
>DAITLT010000366.1:0-3150 GCA_036835505.1 Pseudomonas sp. | reverse complement strand
GCTCGGCTACTTCGGCCGCTTTATGGACGCCCTGCCCAGCGTCCAGGCCCTGGCCGCCGCGCCGGTCGACGAAGTGCTGCACCTGTGGACGGGCCTGGGCTACTACAGCCGCGCACGCAACCTGCAGAAGACCGCGCAGATCGTCGTCAGCGAACATGGCGGCGAGTTTCCCGCCTCGCCCGCCCGACTGAGCGAACTGCCCGGCATCGGCCGCTCCACTGCGGGCGCCATCGCCAGCCTGAGCATGGGCCTGCGCGCGCCGATTCTGGACGGCAACGTCAAGCGCGTACTGGCCCGCTACAGCGCCCAGGACGGCTACCCCGGCGAGCCCAAGGTAGCCGCCCAACTGTGGGCCCTGGCCGAACAACTAACTCCCGCCGCACGGGTCAACCATTACACCCAGGCGATGATGGACCTCGGCGCCACCCTCTGCACCCGCAGCAAGCCCAGTTGCCTGCTGTGCCCGCTGCAGCGCGGCTGCCAGGCGCACCTGCTGGGCCTGCAAAGCCACTACCCGATCCCCAAGCCGCGCAAAGTCCTGCCGCAAAAACACACCCTGATGCCACTGCTGGCCAATCGCGACGGCGCCATCCTGCTCTACCGCCGCCCGGCCAGCGGCCTGTGGGGCGGTCTGTGGAGCCTGCCCGAACTGCGGACTGGCGCAGAACTCGACGGCCTGGCCCTGCAGCACGACCTGACCCTCGGCGAACGCCAGGCCTTGCCGGCCCTGACCCACAGCTTCAGCCACTTCCAACTGGCCATCGAGCCCTGGCTGGTGCGCGTCGAACAGGCGCGCAGTGCCGTGGCCGAGGGCGACTGGCTCTGGTATAACCTCGCCACCCCGCCGCGCCTGGGCCTGGCCGCACCGGTCAAAAAGCTGCTGAAGCGCGCCGCCGACCAATTGAACGCAGGAGAGTTGCCATGACCCGCACCGTAAATTGCCGCAAGCACAAGCAACAACTGCCAGGCCTGGAGCGTCCGCCGTATCCGGGCGCCAAAGGCGAAGACATCTTCAACAACGTCTCCAAGCAAGCCTGGGACGAGTGGCAGAAGCACCAGACCATGCTGATCAACGAACGTCGCCTGAACATGATGAATGCCGAGGATCGCAAGTTCCTCCAGGGCGAGATGGACAAGTTCCTCTCCGGCCAGGAATACGCTCAGGCGGAAGGCTACGTGCCCCCCAGCGAGTAAGGCATTTGGGCGTAAGCGACGGTAATAATTAAATTTTTTCCAGCTCGCGCTTGACAGACCGGCGCAAAATCCGTCTAATGCGCCCCGTTGCCCAGATAGCTCAGTCGGTAGAGCAGGGGATTGAAAATCCCCGTGTCGGCGGTTCGATTCCGTCTCTGGGCACCACTAATACCGAGAAACCCCAAGCGAAGTTAAATTCCTTGGGGTTTTTTATTGCCTGCAATCTCTGTTTGCCTGCCGCACGTCGCCCGTTTTGTGTTGGCGCGACAGCCAGCATTAGCGATGCGACAAGCTGTCACACGGCCGCCACTTAGCCCGGTTTGGCCGCTTGGCGCTCGCGGAAGCGCTATGCTAGCTTGACGCCTCGCCAGGAAGGCCCGCCCGTCGCCGGAGCGCATTCGAACAAGAAGAGGACACCCCATGGCCGAGGCCACGCCCGCGCTGGAAATTCGCAACCTGCATAAACGCTATGGCGATCTCGAAGTGCTCAAGGGCATCTCCCTGACAGCCCGCGACGGCGATGTAATCTCGATCCTCGGCTCGTCCGGCTCGGGCAAGTCGACCTTTCTGCGCTGCATCAACCTGCTGGAAAACCCTCACCAGGGGCAAATCATCGTCGCCGGCGAAGAGCTCAAGCTCAAGGCCAGCAAGAATGGCGATCTGGTGGCTGCCGACAACAAGCAGATCAATCGCATGCGCAGCGAAATCGGCTTCGTATTCCAGAACTTCAATCTCTGGCCGCACATGAGCGTACTCGACAACATCATCGAGGCGCCGCGCCGCGTATTGGGGCAGAGCCGCGCCGAGGCCAGCGAAGTAGCCGAAGCCCTGCTGGCCAAGGTTGGCATTGCCGACAAGCGCCACGCTTATCCCGCGCAACTCTCCGGTGGCCAGCAGCAACGGGCCGCGATCGCCCGCACCCTGGCCATGCAACCGAAAGTGATCCTGTTCGATGAGCCCACGTCGGCCCTCGACCCGGAAATGGTTCAAGAAGTGCTTAACGTGATCCGCGCGCTGGCCGATGAAGGTCGCACCATGCTGCTGGTCACCCACGAGATGAACTTTGCCCGCCAGGTTTCCAGCGAGGTGGTGTTTCTCCACCAGGGGCTGGTCGAGGAACAGGGTTCACCCGAGCAGGTGTTCAACAACCCCAGCTCGGCGCGCTGCAAACAATTCATGTCCAGCAATCACTAACGGAGCTATATCGCATGCAGAACTACAAGAAAATCCTGCTCGCCGCTGCCGCCACCCTGGCTTTCGGCAGCAGCGCCATGGCCGCCGAAAAATTCAAGATCGGCACCGAAGGCGCCTACCCACCGTTCAACCTGATTGATGCCAGCGGCAAACCGGGCGGCTTCGACGTCGACATCGGTCTGGCCCTGTGCGCGCAGATGAAAGCCGAGTGTGAAGTGGTCACCTCCGACTGGGACGGCATCATCCCGGCCCTCAACGCGAAGAAGTTCGACGCCATCATCGCCTCCATGTCGATCACCGAAGAGCGCAAGGCCGCGGTCGATTTCACCGACGCCTACTACACCAACAAACTGCAGTTCATCGCCCCCAAAGGCGGCGACTTCAAGGTCGACAAGGCCAGCCTCAAGGGCAAGGTAATCGGCGCCCAACGCGCCACCATCGCCGGCACCTGGCTGGAAGACAACATGGCCGACGTAGTGGAAATCAAACTCTACGACACCCAGGAAAACGCTTACCTCGACCTGGCCTCTGGCCGAGTTGACGGCGTGCTGGCGGACAAGTTCGTCAACTGGGAATGGCTCAAGAGCGAGGCCGGCAAAGGCTTTGAGTTCAAAGGCGACCCGGTATTCGACAACGACAAGATCGGCATTGCCGTGCGCAAGGGCGATCCCCTGCAAGGCAAGCTGAACGAGGCGCTGAAAGCCATAGTGGCTGACGGCACCTACAAGAAGATCAACGACAAATACTTCCCGTTCAGCATCT
>DAITLT010000365.1:0-3163 GCA_036835505.1 Pseudomonas sp. | reverse complement strand
CACATGGCCGAATGGTTCATGGAAGGCGTGATCGAGCGCCTGCAACAGCGCGACGACGCCGAACTGGATGCCCTGCTGCAACAGGCCGACCTCTACCTGGTGCCGAACATGAACCCGGATGGCGCCTTGCGTGGCCACCTGCGCACCAACGCCGCCGGCAAAGACCTCAACCGCGCCTGGCAAGCGGCCAGCGCGAGCGAGACGCCCGAGGTGTACTTCGTCCAGCAGCAGATGCGCCAGATCGGCGTCGACCTGTTCCTCGACATCCACGGCGACGAGGAAATCCCCCATGTGTTCACCGCCGGCTGCGAAGGCAACCCCGGCTACAGCCCGCGCCTGGAACAACTCGAAGAAGAATTCCGCAGCCGCCTGCTGGCGCTTGGCGCCGAGTTCCAGACTGCATTCGGCTACAAGCGCGACGAACCCGGCCAGGCCAACACCACCCTGGCGTGCAACGCGGTCGGCATGGAGTTCGACTGCCTGTCCTTCACCATCGAAATGCCGTTCAAGGACCACGACGACAACCCCGATCCGCTTACCGGCTGGAGCGGCAAACGCTCGATGCGGCTGGGCACGGATGTGCTCAGTGTGGCGGCCGCGATGGTGGGAGGGCTGCGCTAGGCAGGACAAACCGCGCGGGCACTACTCGATGGTCAGGGACTCGATCCAGCGCACGCCGGGGGCAATCTCGTCGCGTTGCTCCGGTTGGTAGGGCGGCTGCCCGGGGGTGTCTGACGGCGCGCTGATGTAGTTGAGGTCGATCGCTTGCGGCCTGCCCCGCAGCCCTTGTTCGGTCGGCTCCAGTTGGAAGTACAAGCCGTTCCACAGCTTGGCGCCGAAATCGGTCGGCAACTGGTACAAGAACAGCAGGTTGTGCTCCAGCCACGCCAGGTCATCGGGGGTAATTGTGCCGGGCTGCGCGTGCGGGTAGGGCACATGGCAGACGACTTCGCCCGGACCGTCGAGGCATTTGAACTCCTTCATCGAAAGGAAGTGATCGGTGAAGCGCGCAGGCTCCAGACTGACGGTGAACGCCACGCTTCCATCACCCCGCGGCTCGAAACGCACGCTGCCAAGGGTGATTCGCTGGTTGTCGCGGGTGGTGGCGGTGATGCTCTTCACACCCCGCAACTCCCACGCCTGGGCATCGACCACGGGGACGGCAAGCAGGCCCGTGAGCACGAGCGAGCCCAGTGTGAGCAATGGTCGTCTCCGTCTCATGAGTACCTCGGCCGCACTGGCGGCTGCAATAAGCCTGCAGCGGAGCGTTGACGACCGCATTGCAATCGCGGCGCGCCCTGCTTGTGCAGCATAGCGCCCGTGCTGTCGGCTGCAAACGCTGGAGCGCCTGGTTGGTCCTTTGCCTCGGAACAGTAGAGGCAGACCACGATTAATGACGCTCAATGGCTGTTGTAGCGCGCCCAGGTTCACCTAACCGATAGCAGCCATCTCCGTCGGCATCCCCCGCCAGCGCTGCCGGTCGCAGCCAAACTTGAGCAGGAGCACGCGCTGGTGGCGGCGGTGGGTGATATGCAAGATGCGCCCGGCAGCAAGAAACGATGAGTACGCGCATCCCTAGCGATCAAGTCAAGGGGCCGCGGCACGCGGTCCCCGTGAGCGAAGCGAACGGCTTGAACCGCTTGTTATGCTTTTGCCTGATGAGACTTCCATAGATTCATTTCTTCTTCGATGAAGTGATTTACCAAGTCAGTGTAGAGCCTCTCGATTGCATCGGGGCTCAGGCCTTCAGCCTCGGCCCACTCTCGACGCTTGCTCAACATAGCCTCGAAACGTTCGGGCGCACGAACAGATGTTTCTGATGTTTTGAACCTTGACGCAGCCAAAACATAGTTGAAGCGTATACCCAGGATTTTTATAACAGCCTGGTCAAGAAGATCAATCTCTCTGCGAATGTCCTCCATTCCACCACATTCATCAGGTGCCAAATTATTTACTACTTCCATGTATACAGCTCCGGTTCAGGTTGATGGGTATAAGGTTTGAGGTGAGGTCGCAATCGCGCGCACCTGACGAAGGTTGTCTGTGAACTCGAGGCATCCGTCTTCCTTGCACAGCGGGGACAGAGCTGCGATGTAATCCTGCTTCATAAGCGCTTGCTCGTGCGGTGGGATTCCATGCAGGTCGTACATACCTTCAAACCAAGACCAAATATCCGATGGCGAGTAGCGTCTTGAGATCGAGACTTCTTCGACCAACACGTCATCGAAACGATTGGTGAGCAATTGCTGAATCTGCCCAGGCTCACTGAGCCGCGGGTCGCCAAAACTTGGGATCGTTGAGTTCAGACGCCGCCGCGCGACGCGGAGCAGGCTTAGGTACAGGTCCAGTGCAGCGCTCGGTGGTGGCTTGGCTCCCACAATGAATGAGAAGACGCCACCGGATCTCAGTACTCTCCTGACCTCCGTGATCACGGAATCCAGATCGTCCATGAGCATGAGGGCCATGTGACAAAGCACGAAGTCGGCCGAGCCTTCAGGCAGCGGCAGTGCCTGAGCACGCCCTTGGATGAGAGTGGCACTTTGCCCGAGTCTGCGTCTTGCCGCCGTGAGTTCGCCTTGGCTGATGTCAACGCCCATCAGCGTTGCTGGCCGCTGCCGCGAGGAAGCCACTAGCCACAGCAGGTAGCCATCACCGCAGGCTACATCCAGCACTGTCAGTGGCGAGTTCTCTTTGGGAACCAAGGCGGCAAGGAAGTCGTATGAAGACGTGGCGACTTCACCCTGCTTGGCGGCTCGCAATGACATGAAGGCCTGCGATGTGACGCCAGCACGCTGATCATGAAAGTCAGCGAGGAAGCGTTCGTTCGAAGTAAGGAATGATGGCACTTGCGGCCTAACGTTTGGCTAAGGGGCGGGCTTTAGCCCGTCCCAGTGAGCGCAGCGAACGATTTGAGCCGGTTGTTAGGCCTGACTGGCCCAACACGGTAGCCGCCGCAACGCAGAAAGAAAAGGCTGACGCCGCCAAGTTGGAAGGTGAATGCGGTAAATTATTTGTGACGGTTCCCAGCATAAAACCAACTCCCTATGATAATGCCAATAACTATGGCGACTTACTGGCGACGCGGTGTTGCGGGTGTAAACCGGCCGGATAGGAACTTCCGGAGCTTGCCTAACGTTTGGTTAAGGGGCGGGCTTTAGCCCGT
>DAITLT010000364.1:0-3166 GCA_036835505.1 Pseudomonas sp. | reverse complement strand
TGGTTACTTTTGGGGCAACTGCCAAAAGTGACCCGCCGTAAGGGCGGAACCGTTATCGAAGACAACACCAAAGCGGCGTATGTACGCAGGCTCAAGCAAGCACGTAGGATGGGTTCCCATGCGGTTGTGGCTTACCTGGTTGATGGGTATCGCTACGCTCAACCCATCCTACAAATCAAAAGCCAACTCGCTGCAAAGTCGGGCAAATCCAGTCAGGCCAAGACAAACGCCCCATCAGGAGGCCGAGTGGAATCGTTGTGGAAGGGGTTGAGCGGCATGGATGCCGCGAGAGCCGCGATGGGCCAGGGATGGCCCTTCGCGGCGGGCCCCTGGAGCAATGATGAAACGAGGGAACCCGACGCAGTCGGGCCGGATGCCAGGGGCAAGACCTTTTGGTTACTTTTGGGGCAACTGCCAAAAGTGACCCGCCGTAAGGGCGGAACCGTTATCGAAGACAACACCAAAGCGGCGTATGTACGCAGGCTCAAGCAAGCACGTAGGATGGGTTCCCATGCGGTTGTGGCTCATCTGCTTGATGGGTATCGCTACGCTCAACCCATCCTACAAATCAGGCAATCGCCAGGGGCAGCGTGGATTAACCCTGACTAAAAAGCCCCCGCAATAGCCCCACGCCTGCGAGCAGCCGATGCCCCGTGGTAACCTTGCCGGCATCGTCGGTAGATGGGCCGCAGCCGCTTAACAGCGCAGAACACGCCCCAATTTCGCCGCACAAAATTCAACGCCTAGCCATAAGCCTCCGATGACTAAAAACATTGCCGACCTGTCCGCCCACACCCCGATGATGCAGCAATACTGGCGGCTGAAAAATCAGCACCTCGACCAGCTGATGTTCTATCGCATGGGCGATTTCTACGAAATCTTCTACGAAGACGCGAAGAAAGCCGCCAGGTTGCTGGACATCACCCTGACCGCCCGCGGCCAGTCGGCGGGCCAGGCGATCCCCATGTGCGGGATTCCCTACCACGCCGCCGAGGGTTATCTGGCCAAGCTGGTCAAGCTCGGCGAATCGGTGGTGATCTGCGAACAAGTCGGCGACCCGGCCACCAGTAAAGGCCCGGTGGAACGCCAGGTGGTGCGCATCATCACCCCCGGCACAGTCAGCGATGAGGCGCTGCTCGATGAGCGCCGCGACAACCTGCTGGCCGCAGTGCTGGGCGACGAGCGCCTGTTTGGCCTGGCGGTGCTGGACATCACCAGCGGCAGCTTCAGCGTGCTGGAAATCCCCGGTTGGGAGAACCTGCTGGCCGAACTGGAACGCCTCAACCCGGTTGAGCTGCTGATCCCCGATGACTGGCCAGAAGGCTTGCCGGCAGAGAAGCGCCGTGGCGTGCGCCGCCGTGCACCGTGGGATTTCGAGCGCGACTCGGCCTTCAAGAGCCTGTGTCAGCAGTTCGCCACCCAGGACCTGAAAGGCTTTGGCTGCGAGAACCTGACCCTGGCCATCGGCGCCGCTGGCTGCCTGCTGGCCTACGCCAAGGACACCCAGCGCACCGCCCTGCCGCACCTGCGCAGCCTGCGCCACGAGCGCCTGGATGACACGGTGATCCTCGATGGCGCCAGCCGCCGCAACCTGGAACTGGACGTCAACCTGGCCGGCGGCCGCGACAACACCCTACAATCGGTGGTCGATCGCTGCCAGACCGCCATGGGCTCGCGCCTGCTGTCGCGCTGGCTGAATCGCCCATTGCGCGATCGCTCGGTACTGGAGGCTCGGCAGGAATCCATCGCCTGCCTGCTGGAGCGCTACCGCTTCGAGAACCTGCAACCGCAACTGAAGGAAATCGGCGACCTGGAGCGCATTCTCGCCCGCATCGGCCTGCGCAATGCGCGTCCGCGTGACCTGGCGCGCCTGCGTGATGCCCTCGCCGCCCTGCCGGAGCTGCAGCAGGCGCTGACCTTCCTCGAAGCGCCGCACCTCGGCGCCCTGGCCCAGAGCATTCGCACCTACCCGGAGCTGGCCGAGCTGCTGGCCCGCGCGATTATCGACAACCCGCCAGCGGTGATCCGCGACGGCGGCGTGCTGAAGACCGGTTACGACGCCGAGCTGGACGAGCTGCAATCGCTCAGCGAGAACGCCGGGCAATATTTGATGGACCTGGAGATCCGCGAGAAAGCCCGCACCGGCCTGGCCAACCTCAAGGTCGGCTACAACCGCGTACACGGCTATTTCATCGAGCTGCCGAGCAAGCAGGCCGAATCGGCGCCGGCCGACTACATTCGCCGGCAAACCCTGAAGGGCGCCGAGCGTTTTATCACCCCGGAGCTGAAAGAGTTCGAAGACAAGGCACTGTCAGCCAAGAGCCGCGCCCTGGCGCGGGAAAAACTGCTCTACGACGAGTTGCTGGAGCACCTGATCGGTCATCTGGCCGACCTGCAGGACAGCGCCGCGGCTCTGGCCGAGCTGGATGTGCTGAGCAACCTCGGCGAACGCGCCCTGACCCTCGATCTCAACCGCCCGCGCTTTACCGATGAGCCGTGCATGCGCATCAGCCAGGGCCGCCACCCGGTGGTCGAGCAGGTGCTGAGCACGCCATTCGTGGCCAACGACCTGCACCTCGATGACGCCACGCGCATGCTGATCATTACCGGCCCGAATATGGGCGGTAAATCCACCTACATGCGCCAGACCGCACTGATTGTGCTGCTGGCCCATATCGGCAGTTTCGTCCCCGCCGCCAGTTGCGAGTTGTCGCTGGTGGACCGCATCTTCACCCGCATCGGCTCCAGCGACGACCTCGCTGGCGGGCGCTCGACCTTTATGGTGGAGATGAGCGAGACCGCCAATATCCTGCACAACGCCAGCGAACGCAGCCTGGTGCTGATGGACGAAGTGGGCCGCGGCACCAGCACCTTCGACGGCCTGTCGCTGGCCTGGTCGGCGGCCGAATGCCTGGCCGGCCTGCGCGCCTACACGCTGTTCGCCACCCACTATTTTGAACTGACGGTACTGCCGGAAAGCGAGCCGCTGGTGGCCAACGTACACCTCAATGCCACCGAGCATAACGAGCGCATCGTGTTCCTGCACCACGTCCTGCCTGGGCCGGCCAGCCAGAGTTATGGCCTGGCCGTGGCACAACTGGCGGGCGTGCCAAGCCCGGTGATTGCGCGGGCGCGCGAGCATCTGGCGCGCCTGGAAACCACCAGC
>DAITLT010000363.1:0-3190 GCA_036835505.1 Pseudomonas sp. | reverse complement strand
GCTGCACGACCATGGCATGGGCCAGCGCCACGCGCTGCACCGTGCCCTTGGACAGCTCGCGGATGCGTCGGTTGGCGGACGCGCCGATGGAGAAGCGCTCCAGCCAGTTCAGGCACCAGGCCTTCTCGTCCGCCCGGCGGATGCCGTACATGGACAAGGCCATCCGCAGGATTTCCAGCGGGGTGAACTGCTCGTACAGCGCCGGGGCTTCCGGCACGTAGGCCACGCCCTGGCGCGCCTCGGCCTGGCGCGCGCAGGTACCGTAGAGGCTGACCCGGCCCTGGTAGTCGTTGATGATGTCGAGCATGACCTTGATGGTGGTCGACTTGCCGGCGCCGTTGGGCCCGACGAAGCCGAACACCTCGCCCTCGGCCAGGCTGAAGCTGACATCGCGCAGCGCCTGCACCGCCTTGCCCTTGACGCGAAAGGTCTGGCTGACGCCCTGAAATTCCAGTGCAGCACTCACGACTGATCCTCCATACCGGCGATCTTCATTTTTTTCAGGATGATGCGGCCCTCGCGCAATTCGTAGCCGAGTCGCAGCGGATCTTCCGGCAAGGCCGGCAACAGCCCGGCTTCGACCAATTGCTCGAGCCTGGCCAGCGCGCCGTTTTTCGCCTCGAAGCGGCGCTGCGCCTCGCGCAGGGTGACCAGACCTTGCAGGCGCGCGACGCGCTTGTCGAGCATGCCGCGCAGTTTGGGGTCACTGGCGGCGTCGCGTTGTTGAATCAGGTAGTCCAGGGCCAGCTTTTCATCGGCGAAGGTTTCCGCCTGCAGCATCACCGCCATCTTGCGAAAGCCGGCCGCATTACCGGTCGCACGCTGCGCCGCCAACTCCAGCGCACGGCTGGCCTCGGCAATATCCTTGTTGAAGAACGCCTGATTGAAACCATAGAAAAACGCCGGCAGCTCATCCCAGAAGCGACACTGCATGGCCCGGCGCAACACCTCGGTACCCTCACGGTCCGCCCCGCCCCAGGTGAGCAGGCCGTTGGCCAGGTAATAGTTGTCTTCATGGCAGGGATTGAGTTCGGCCACCACCTGCTGGGCACGAATCAGATAGCCGGTATCCGCCTGCCCCCAGTCCACCCCAGTGGCGGCCAGGCGCATGGTTTCCAGGCTGGCCGCGAGAAAGCGATCACCGCCGAACAGCACCAACAACACCGGCGCGGCGATGACCACGCGGCCTTCGATCACGGGCACTTCAGGCGCAGGTGTGTGGGCGCGCCACTGCGAGGCGGCGGAGAACACGGCGAAACCGAGCAGCGCCAGCAACAAGGGCCAGTAACGATGGCTAGGCATGATCAGGCGAAACGCTTGCGCTGCAGCGCCCAGACCGCCAGCGCCAACAGGGCGAAGGCGTAGGCCAGGCTACTCAGGAGCAGCCAGGGCCAGTCGGCGGGGAGAAACTCCGGCTGGCCATAGAGCGCCAGCATACGCAGATCCAGCGCGCCGAGATCCGGTAGCAGATAACCCAGCACGCCGAGGCTGGCGCGATAGCCTTCGGCATTGCCGACCAGCCCGACATCGCGGCTGAGCAGCTCGACGATGGCACCATAAGAACGCGCCACCAGCATAAAGCCGAAGGTGCCGAGCAGGACGAAACTCGGGGTCGAGGCGACTACCGCCAGCAGGGTCGCCAGCGCCGCCAGCAGCAGCAGATCGAGGGCCATAAAGGCGATCACGATCAGATAGGGCTGCCCCATGGCCACCGGGGTGGCCTGCGGGTAAACACCGCCGATAAAGCCCACCAGCACCACCTGCAACAACGCCAAGGCTAGCAGCAGGCCCAGCAACAGCGCCAGCAGCGCGGTAAAACGGCCGAGCAACAGGCTGCGCCGGCCACGCGGGTAGGTCAGCGAGTTGAGGTAATAGCGCTTGTCGAACTCGCGGGACAGCAGCTCCTGCACCAGCAGCACGATCAGCAGCGGCAGCAGCAGGCGAATGGTCGAAAAGCCCACATCCAGCGCCACGGTCGCCGGCTGGCGACCACCGAAGTAGGCGGACAACAGGGTGGCCAACGCCACCACCAGCAGGACGCCGGCGGCCATCCAGGCGAAATTCGCCTTGAGCGCCAGGCGCAGTGCAATCAAGAAATGACGAAGAATTGGCATTTACTCAATGAAACCAAAATTAATTACAAACCGAGCCCACCCAAGTGATTGCCCGCCCACACATTCATGAGAAAAATAGCTGGCGCTCTAACTCAAAAAACTCCATTTTTACTTAGCCACTACGTTACTGGAAGAGTATTCATAGAAAATAAATCTCAGCAAGCGAGCTGACTCGCAAGAAATCCACTGAAAACATGCATAAAAAAAGGGGGGTCTCCCCCCCTCTATAAAATCACAAGTACGATCAGAGCACGCCAGCAACAAAAGTATCAGGCACAGATGCAGCTGAGCAAGTTCCGCCGGCAGTACTATACGAGTTTGTAACAGTCCCTCGGGTAGTAGATGCATTCGCAATGGCCGGCCCAGTTACCGGAGTTCCTGCACAAGTCGGGTCAGCAGCGCCTATCGAGCAGGACACTGTTTGGTTAGTCGGGGTTCCATTCACATCAACAACAACAACCTTCGTTCCCACAGTGCGCGACTTCACCATGCCTGAAGTGTGGCAAGTAGCAATCGCAACCCGGGCAGTTGTGCAACTCACGCCCGCAACCACACCCGAGGTAAGGTTGATGGTCACATCTTCATTTAGGTTCGCACAGTTCCCTTGCCGAAGAGGGCCCGACGCAGCGAACGGCTCAGCCGAAACCATACCAGAGACCATCAAACCAGCAAATAACAGAGTAATTTTTTTCATTTCTATAATCTCCTTAAAGCCGATCATTTCAACGAAGAGAAGAGATAATGGCAGTAATGCCATTTTTGGCATCAGCAACTGCAGACGTGTCGTTCGCGCGCTGGCGATACTCGTTGAACTGCGGAATGGCGATGGCGGCCAGAATACCGATGATCGCGATCACGATCATCAACTCGATCAGGGTAAAGCCTTTTTGTTTCTTGAGAGACTTCATGGACAAGCTCCTATTATGGTTAAGGTCGTTGACCTGAGCATGACAAAGCAGATGGCGTGCCAACTCGGCAGAACTGGCCGCCCAAGGGATTTCCCGCCCCGCATAACAATCCACCCGCTCCCAACACGGCAGCAACTGACGTTTTTTGTCAGGCGCGACTGCCGCACT
>DAITLT010000362.1:0-3196 GCA_036835505.1 Pseudomonas sp. | reverse complement strand
TGAGGCTCGATCTACTTGTAAACGTTAGCAGTAAAACGCAGCGGCGGATGGCGGACTCTTCGGCAGCAGCAGGCGGGAGACCAGCCAGTGTCGGCTCACTTCGCGTCCGTCTCCCGATTGATGGGATAACTGCTTGCCGGGCCGCGAAGGGGCTGAATCAGTAACCGATCGAGCCAGAGCTCACGAGGCGTGCGGAACTGTTCGATGCCGATGGTCATGCCCTCGTGGCCGTCCCTCGGCTGAGCCCGATAGGTGCCCAGCAGGCGGTCCTACCACGGCAGGTTGAAACCGAAATTGCTGTTGGTCTCGTTCGCATGAATGGAATGGTGGACCCGGTGCATGTCCAGGGTGACGACTATCCAGCGCAGGATCCGGGCCAGGCCGAGCAGAATGCGCACGTTACTGTGGTTGAACATCGAGGTAGCGTTCAGCAGCCCCTCGAAGACCAGCACCGCGATGGCGGGCGGTCCGAGCACGGCAATCAAGGCGAGCTTTCACCCCATCGAGAGCAGGATCTCGATGGGGTGAAAGCACAGCCCCGTGGTGACATCGAACTCCAGGTCGGCATGGTGCACGCGATGCAGGCGCCAGAGGACGGGG
The DNA here is from genome assembly GCA_036835505.1 of Pseudomonas sp. Classification (GTDB taxonomy): domain Bacteria; phylum Pseudomonadota; class Gammaproteobacteria; order Pseudomonadales; family Pseudomonadaceae; genus Aquipseudomonas. Next base: position 2,596 of record DAITLT010000362.1, on the reverse strand, counting down.
ACCGCATGGAACAGCACATGCTGCAGATAGATCGCCAGATCGAGGGCCAGCAGCGAAACCGGCAAGGCGAGCGCGAAGGGCAGGTCGAATGAGTTGAGCAGCCCCAGCCACGCGCCTCGGCCAGCAGGGCAAGACCGACCGCCAAGACGGGCAGGCTGAGATGGAGCAGGCCCCGATCGATCAGCACCAGGCCGAGATTGTTGCTCCAGCGCAGTAGGCGGGAAAATTCCCGCGGCCGTCGAGGAGACGCTGCCTCCCATACCGCCATTGCGACAAAAATGAGGAGAAACAAGGTGATGCGGATGAATGATTCGTTCGCCAGCAACAATTCTGTCATGCGTGAGATCCTTGCCAACGAATAAGGATTTTACTTCTCCGCAGTCGGGGTTAGCCGATGATTCAGCCCGGCTCTCGTTCATCTTCCTCTCGTTAAAAATCACCTACTAGCTGGGATTTAGGGAGCAGCAGTGCTTAGGGTCTGGGCGGCCTGCTGAAAACGCTCCAATGGCTGGGCACCGTGGATGGCAACCACCCGGCCGGACGGCTTGTGGTAGAGGATGTTCCCCGGCGTGCCGGAGACCCCGGCCCGCGCGCCTGCGGCCATCTGCTGCTGCACCTTGTCGGCGAAGCGCTCGCTGTCCAGGCACTCCTGGAACCTCGCCTGGTCGAGGCCGATTTCGGCGGCCAGGGGCGTCAGGTTCTCAATCGGGAAGCCTTTGCCGTTGGATGTGGTGCGCGCATAGAGGGTGTCGGTGAATGTCCAAAAGACCTCGTTGCCGCCCAGCTCGGCGGCGCATTCCGCCGCTTCGGCCTGCTTCTGTGCCCCAGGGTTGTGGAAACCCAGCGGGAAGTGACGATAAACCCAGTTCACCTGGCCGTTGGAGGCATCCACCAACTGCTTCGCAGTGCCATGGAAACGCTTGCAGAACGGGCACTCGAAGTCCGAGTACTCGATCAGCGTCACCGCCGCGTCCAGATTGCCGTACAGGTGGTCGTCCGGCGCGGGCGGCGGGACGCTCTTCGCCAGTTCGTTCGGCTGACGCTCCTGGGCCTGATTCCGGCTCTCGCGCTGCTTGTCGGCGAAGGCTTTGATGCCTTGCTCGACCCGGGCATTGAAGGCCTCCTCGGACAGCACGCCGCCCGGCGCCTCGAGGCGTTCAACGATCAGCGCAGCCACCCGCTCATCGCCCGTACCAAGCATCATTTGTCGGCCCAGATAGACCACTGCAGCCGCAACCAGAACGGCCGCGATCAGGATAGCGATGGCGACGCGGTTACTGTCGTTTCGTTCCATTCGAAGTTCCTCCGTTAAACCCGCGACCCACTCGGGGCGCGCCGTCAGTGTCAGTTGCGGTAATGGTAGACCACGAGCTTGCCGTCGGAGAGCGGCTGCATTGCAATCGGACGAACCGCCGAGTCGCCTAGGCGATAAACCGCTCATCACCTCAGCAAGCTACGGGCCTATCCGCCATTACCTCGCGGGGGACTCCTCCAGCACCTGGTCAGCAGCGCGATCACCGGATAGGCATGCCGAGTGGCTCCTGCCTCCATGCCGGGAGAATCTGCCGGCATTCCCGGTTCGGATTCGACAGGTTCGATAGTGGGGCACCCTTCAGCCTGCATGAACATGCGCCTTGCCGTCAGCGTGGGTGTGGGTCTTGGCTGCCGGTTTGGACTCTGGCTCAGGCTCGTCCGCTGCTTGCGCGGAGTCGTGGTGACTCGTCCCAGCCACTTCGTCGGCGTGGTGATCTTCGCCTGCAGCGTCAGGGTGACTCGCTCCAGCCATCTCGCCGGCATGCCGATCCTCGGTTACCGCGTCATGATGTCCGGCACCTGCCGCCTCAGCGCTGTCGTGCTGACCCTCATGGTTGTGCATGTCGGTCTCGCCACCGCCATGTTGGTGACCGCCACTGGCGGCGACCAAGGCCTGGTACCGCTCGGCATCGAGCGATGGTAGCTGCTGCAGGAAGGCCACCATGCCCCAGATGTAGGGGTCACCCATGCTCTTGCCCCAGGCGGGCATGCCGGTGGCCTTGATGCCATGTTTGATGATCCAGAAGGCCGCCGCCGGGTTGCCGTCGACACCGACCTCGGTCAGGTTCGGTGGCGTCGGGTAGAGGCTCTGGCTCAATTCGGTTTTCGGCTGTGCCGGGGGCCAGGTGACAGTCGATGCACATCGAGTTGTAATTGCCGGCCCCGGCGCGGAACAGGACTACGTCCTCGAGATTGGGTTCCCGGATATCCCGGGAACGCACCTCGATGGAGCGATCGCGAGCCATGGACAGGAAGGCATGCACGGCCGGCAGGTGGGGATCATCGGCGCCCACGTTGACCCGGCCGAAGTAGGCGCCGGTGGTGGCGACGCCCGCGACGATACCCGCTGTTTAGCTTGGGACAGCGCTAAGCAGGGACAGCGGACTCCCTACCAGTCTTGCCCGCTGCCGCTAAAAAGCTGTGCACGCGCCGGCGAGCGTGAAACTGCCACAGTTCAACCGTTCGGGTGATTACATTCGTGTAAGGTTGACCGGTCGTATAAAGATCAGCAGTTGGCGTGATCGGCCATGGCTGGCTTGCTTTCGGCCACCGGCGCCACAGG
>DAITLT010000361.1:1641-3233 GCA_036835505.1 Pseudomonas sp. | reverse complement strand
ACCCGGAAGGCGCCTTGCGGGGCAAAGGGCGGTGCGGCGTCGAGCACCACATAGCTGTCGTTGCCCTGGCTGGAAATCACCAGGTAGTCGCGCTCGGCGCCCTGATACAGGCCCAGGCCCTCGACATCGGCGTGCAGCAACTCGCCGACCTTGAGCACGCTGACCAGCTCGGCCGGTTGCTCGGCGCGGGCGTCCAGGGTCCACACGCCGGCGTCTTCTTCACCGACAAACAGGCGCTGGTTGCGGTCGTCGGCGACGCAGCCTTCCGGCTGGCTGGCGACCTGGAAGCGGCGCACCTGCTCGGCCTGTACCTGGCCCTGGGCATCGCTGCGCAGGCGGTATTGCAGGAAGGTGCCGTCCTTGCCGTTGGCGAAGGCATACAGCTCGTCGCGGTTGGGCTGGAACAGGCAGATGCCGTAGATTTCCTTGAGCGGCGTGCGGATCTCGCCGGCCTCGCGCAGCTCACCGCTGGCACGGTCGATGGCGAACAGGCTGAGGCTGTTGTGATCGCGATTGCTGGCCACGGCCAGATCGACACGCTGGCTGCCGAGGGCGAAGTCGCTGCGCACATCGACGTTGTTCAGGCGCCCGACCGGCAGCTCCTGGAGCAGCTTGCCGTCCAGATCGTAACTGAGCAGGCCCTGTTTCTTGTTGGTGCCCAGCACCCGCGACAAGCCAGGATCAGTGGGGTGCAGCCAGATCGCCGGGTCATCGGCGGCATCGCCGTGGCGGCCCACCGGCTCGCTCTGGCGCAGCGCCGGCACATTGGCCAGCAGCGGCGGCAGGGCCAGCGGCGTCGGTTGCCAGTTCAGCTCGCCGAGGTAGAAACGCCCGGTGGCGTCGTCCTGCAGCAACAGCTCCAGCCCCTTGGCGGTGCGCCGCGCATCCAGCCGCTCGGGCTCCTGCAGGCCGTCCAGCACCAGGTTGGCCACGGCCTGCCAGGCATCGCCCTGCTGTTGATAGAGATGCAGGCGCGCCGCCTCCGGGTCCAGCGCCAGCAGGCCGCCGGGCTGGCTGTGCATGGCGCCGACCGTGCTCTGCACGCCACCGAACGGCGCACGCAGATCGACCGGCTGGCGCGCCACGTCGGCCTCGGGCTGGGCCGCATAGGCCCACAGGCCGACGCCTTCTTCATTGACGAACAGGCGGTTGGCGGCGTCGTCGGCCTGGCAATACTCGGCGCCGGGCGGCGTCGGCAGGCCGCGCAGGCGCAGCGGCGTGGCATTCAGCCCGGCGCCGTTACCCACCAGCCATTGTTCGCCCTGACCGTCTTCACCGAGCAGGAACAGGTGCAGGTTGCTCGCCTCGTCGCGGTACAGGCACAGCCCGGACACCGCGTAGTCGCGCGCCGGCAGCGCTTGCGCCGCGCCCCATTGGCGGCTGGCCGGGTCGAGCGGCACCAGCACCGCCTGCTGGGTGGCGCTGTCCAGGCTGGCAACGATCAATTGCTGGCCCTGGGCGCGGCTGTCCAGGCCGGCATAGCTGCCAGCCAGGCGAGCCAGTGGCTGACCGTCGGCGGCCAGCAGCAGCAAGCCTTTGCGCTCGCTGGCCGCCAGGCGCAGGTCATGGCCCAAGCTGTCCAGCTCGGCGGG
>DAITLT010000361.1:0-1631 GCA_036835505.1 Pseudomonas sp. | reverse complement strand
CCTGGGCCGAGGCGCCCCAGGGGCTGAGTTGCAGGCTCGGCTTGCCGGCCGATTGGTCGCAGCCGGCGAGCACGGCGCTGGCCAGCAGCAGAGCCAGTGGCGTGTGTTTTAGCAATGCAGTTTTCAAGCAGTCATCCTTACCCGGCGCCGCTCAGTGAGGGGCGCCGGGGTTCGATCAGAAGTGGGTGAAGGTCAGGCCGAGCTTGTAGCTGGGACCGTACTCTTCGTACTGGGCGTTGTAGTGACTGCTGCCGGTGGAGACGTAGTAGCTCTCGTCGGTGAGGTTCTGCGCCTCGAAGGACAGTTGCAGCTCGTCGGTCAGGAAGTAGCGCGCGGTGAAGTCGACAAAGGTCTGGTCGTCGACGCTGAGGTCGTGGGCCGCATCGTCGACTGCCGCCACTTCCTGCAGGTAGTCGGACTTGTAGTTGGCCGACAGGCGCAGGCTGAGCTTGTCGTTCTCCCAGCCGAGCATCAGGTTGCCGACGCTGTCGGACTGGAACGGCAGGTCGATGTCGCGGCTCTGGCCGCCGTTCTCGATGCTCGCCTCGGAGCGGCTGAAGGTCGCGTTGGCGCCCATCAGCAGGCCATTCCAGGGTGCCGGCAGCCAGTTGAACTTCTGCGAGTAGGCCAGTTCCAGGCCGTACAGGTCGGCGCTGCCACCGTTGGCGAAGCTGTTGGCCTCATCAAAGTTGGCCCACTGACCGCTGCCGGCCAGGTCGCTGCTGTAGACGAAGTTCTGGATGTCTTTGTAGAACACGAACGCCGAGACCACACCGGCCGAGCCCAGGTAGTGCTCGATGCCGAGGTCGAAGTTGCTCGACTCCAGCGGGTCCAGATTGGGGTTGCCAAACGAGGCCTCATCGCCGTCGATGACAAAGCCCGGCGCCAGTTGCTCGAAGGTTGGGCGTACCACGGCGTTGGTCCAGGCGGCGCGCAACTGGGTGTTTTTGTCCAGTTGATAGCGCGCGTGCAGGCCCGGTAACCAGTGGTCGTAATCCTGGCTGGCAGTGGTGCTGGTAAAGGTGCCGTCGGTAATCCCGGTGCCCTTGGCCTTGAACTCGGTGCCCTCGTAGCGCAGACCGGCGATAAAGCGCCAGTCGTCGACGTCCAGGGTGTGCATCAGGTAGCCGGCGTTGATGTCTTCGCTCATGTCGAAGTCATTCACCCGCGACTGCTCCTCATCATAGAATTCGTTGCGATCCAGACGGCCGAGCAGGTTCTCGACCGCGCTGGCGCTGATCCCAGGACCAAAGTGGCCGAGCGCGTAATCGACGCGGCCCTTCTGGTAATGGCTGAGCAGCAGCTCGTCGTCGGTTATGCCGAAGTTGTCGAAGTCTTCGTACTTCCACACCTCGGTGTCGTTGTCCTTGTCGCGGCGACTGAGCTTGCCGCCGAACTTGAACTGCGCGGCGTTGCCGGCCAGCTCGTAGTCGCGAGCCAGGTCGAGCTTGATGTTTTTCTCGGTGTCGCTGGTGTCCTGCTCTTCGCGCTCGACATCCTTGAGGCTGAAGTTGGCCGGGTCGTAGAAAGCGTTTTCGATGTGCAGGTGCGGCTTGCGCGTGTCGCTAAAACCGGCGCTGGTGAAATCGTCGTTGCCCTCGAAGGTGGCGCTGGCGATATGCTCCGGGGTG
>DAITLT010000360.1:0-3246 GCA_036835505.1 Pseudomonas sp. | reverse complement strand
CATTATCTGCGCCCTGCGCCTAACCGGGGACCATTTCTCGCGGCAACGCGGCTCGCGATGAAACGGGAACAGACCCTAACAATAGACGATCACGCCCATGCCCAGCCTACCATCGGCAGACGCTTGCCCGCAGAGGATTTGTGCCGTCCTTGAGCGGCTGCCGGTCGCGCCGACGGCCATCCACGCGCGGCCCCTGTTACACTGGCCGACATTTTTTTGCCGGACCTGCCCGTGACCAACAGCGCCTTCAACTCCCTGCCCCTGTCCGCCGCCATGCTGGCTAACCTCGAATCCCTCGGTTATGCGCAGATGACGCCGATTCAGGCACAGAGCCTGCCGGTGATTCTCAAGGGCATGGACCTGATCGCCCAGGCCAAGACCGGCAGCGGTAAGACCGCCGCCTTTGGCATCGGCCTGCTCAACCCGCTGAATCCGCGCTTCTTCGGTTGCCAGGCGCTGGTGCTCTGCCCAACCCGCGAACTGGCCGACCAGGTGGCCAAGGAAATCCGCCGGCTGGCCCGTGGCGCCGACAACATCAAGGTGCTGACCCTGTGTGGCGGCGTGCCGTTCGGCCCGCAAATCGGCTCCCTGGAGCACGGCGCACACATCATCGTCGGCACCCCAGGGCGGATTCAGGAGCACCTGCGCAAGGGCACCCTGAAACTCGACGGCCTCAACACCCTGGTGCTCGACGAAGCCGACCGCATGCTCGACATGGGCTTTTACGACTCGATCGCCGACATCCTCGGGCAGACCCCCGAGCGCCGCCAGACCCTGCTGTTTTCCGCCACCTACCCGGCCGGCATCAAGCAGTTGTCCGCGGCCTTTATGCGCAACCCGCAGCAGGTCAAGGCCGAGGCCATGCACGCCGACAGCCAGATCGAACAACGCTTCTACGAGATTCTCCCGGAACAGCGCATGGCTGCGGTGAGCACCCTGCTGGCGCATTTCCGCCCACAATCCTGCGTGGCGTTTTGCTTCACCAAGCAGCAGTGCCAGGAAGTGGTCGAGCACCTGACCGCCAGCGGCATTTCCGCCATGGCCCTGAACGGTGACCTGGAGCAGCGCGACCGCGACCAGGTGCTGGCGATGTTCGCCAACCGCAGTTGCAGCGTGCTGGTGGCCACCGACGTAGCGGCCCGCGGCCTGGACATCGATGCCCTGGATGCGGTGATCAACGTCGAGTTGGCCCGTGATGCCGAGATCCATATCCACCGCATCGGGCGTACCGGCCGGGCCGGCGAAAAGGGCCTGGCCCTGAGCCTGGTGGCCCCGGCCGAAGGCCATCGCGCCCAGGCCATCGAAGACCTGCAAAAAGCCCCGCTGAACTGGCAGCAACTGGATTGCCTGAAGGCGCAAAGCGGTGCGCCGCTGTTGCCGCCGATGGTGACCCTGTGCATCGCTGGCGGGCGCAAAGATAAAGTCCGCCCCGGCGACATTCTCGGCGCCCTCACCGGCGAGGCCGGGATTGCCGGCGCCCAGGTGGGCAAGATCGCCATTTTCGACTATCAAGCCTATGTGGCGGTGGAGCGCGGCGTGGCCAAGCAGGCCTTGCAGGGTTTAAATCAAGGCAAGATCAAGGGCCGCTCGCTGCGCGTGCGGATTCTCTAACAGTTCGCCCATTCATCCACCACCGCTCGAAACAACAACAGGAAGTCGGTTTTGCGCAACATTCTCGTCGTCGAAGACAGCCCGATGGTGCTGAAGATTCTGGAGCAGATGTTCCGCCAGCAGGCGGGCCTGCAACCCTTGTTCTGCGCCACCCTGCACGAGGCCCAGGTGTTGCTGGAGGCCTCGGCGGAGCTGTTTTTTGCCGCGATCATCGACCTCAACCTGCCGGACGCGCCGAACGGCGAGATTGTCGACCTGGTGCTGCACTACCAGTTGCCGTGCATCGTCCTCACCGGCTCCTACGACGAACAGCGCCGCGAGGAAATGCTGCTCAAGGGCGTGGTCGATTACGTGCTCAAGGAAAGTCAGCACTCCTACGACTACGCCTTCCGCCTGCTGCACCGCCTGGAGCGCAATCGCTCGGTAAAGATCCTGGTGGCCGACGACTCCCACGCCACCCGCCACTTTATCCGCAACGTGCTGCGCAGCCACCTGTACCAGATCCACGAGGCCGCAGACGGCGAACAGGCCCTGCGCATCCTCCAGGAGCAGCCCGACTTCGACCTGCTCATCACCGATCACAGCATGCCCGGCATCAGCGGCTTCGAGCTGACCAAGCTGCTACGCCAGAAGCTCAAGCGCGACGACCTGTGCATCCTCGGCCTGTCCGCCGACAGCAAGGGCTCGCTCAGCGCGCAGTTCATCAAACAAGGCGCCGACGACTTCCTGCGCAAGCCGTTCTGCCCGGAAGAGCTGACCTGCCGGGTGATGTCGACCCTGGAGCGCCGCGAGCTGCTCAATGCCCTGCAGCGCGCCGCGCAGATCGACAGCCTGACCAACCTGTACAACCGCCGCGCCTTCTACGAGCAGGGCCAGCACCTGTTGCAGGCGGCGCGACGCAGCCAGCGGCCGTTGAGCGTGGCGATGCTCGACCTCGACCTGTTCAAGCGGATCAACGACGATTTCGGCCACGCCAGCGGTGATGCCGCCCTGGTCGGTTTTGCCCGCCTGCTGCAGGAAGTCTTTGGCCAGACCCTGATCGGCCGTCTGGGCGGCGAGGAGTTCGCCCTGCTCAGCCCACTGCCGGTCGCGCAACTGGCCGACCAGCTCGACCAACTGCGCCAGCGCTGCGCCGCCGTGCATTACGCCAAGGGCGCGCCGCCGCTGTCGTTCAGCGCCGGCCTCTACCAGAGCCACGGCGAAGCGCTGGAAAGCCTCCTGCAACACGCCGACCAGCGCCTCTACCAGGCCAAACAACAGGGCCGCGCGCGCACCTGCACTGAGCTCGACGCACAACCCGGCGCATAGCCGCATTCAACCGCAGAGGACATCGGCGTGAGCCAGGACGTAATCATCATCGGCGCCGGCGCCGCCGGCTTAATGTGCGCCCTGAGCGCCGCCGCACGGGGCCGCCGGGTGCTGCTGCTGGACCACGCCAACAAGGCTGGCAAGAAGATCCTGATGTCCGGCGGCGGGCGCTGCAACTTCACCAATTTGTATGTCGAGCCGAGCAACTTCCTCTCGCACAACCCGCACTTCTGCAAGTCGGCCTTGGCGCGCTTCACCCAGTGGGACTTTATCGCCCTGGTGGCCAAGCACGGCGTGCCCTACCACGAGAAAAAACTCGGCCAGCTG
>DAITLT010000359.1:0-3264 GCA_036835505.1 Pseudomonas sp. | reverse complement strand
CCTCAGCTGTCTTTGATCACCAGCGACAAGGCCTCATGGGCCAGTTGGTCGAGGCTCATCGGCCCTTCCGGGCGGAACCAGGTGGTGCTCCAGGACAGCGCCCCGGTAAGGAAGCGCCGGATGATAAACGGGTCGGCCTTGAAGTAGCCGGCGGCGCGGGCCTCGCCCAGCACATCCAGCCAGATCTGCTCGTAGGTATCGCGCAGGCCGAGGATATAGGTGCGGCCATCGGCCGACAGCGAACGCCACTCATACACCAGCACGCCCATGGCCTCGCCGGTGCCGCCCATGATTGATTGCAGCTCGCAACGAATCAGCGCCAACACCCGCTCTTGCAGGGTATGCGCTTCGGCCAGGGCCGCGTGCATCAGGGCGGTGTTGTAGATGATGGTCTCCTCCATCACCGAACGGAGGATCTCGTCCTTGCTCTTGAAGTGATGAAAGATGCTCCCCGACTGAATGCCCACCGCGCCCGCCAGATCACGCACCGTGGTGCGCTCATAACCTTTGCTGCGAAACAGGTGGGCGGCGGTTTGCAGCAACTTGCCACGGGCGCTTTCCGGGTCGGTTACCCGGCCCGCCGCGACCAATTGCTGCATCACCTCGCGGGCTTGTTGTTCGTCCAGGCTCATTGATTCCCCTAATCCGGGTGCCCCCGGCACAGCCATCCGACTTAGGAATGGTCTGCAACTATTTGTCTTAAAGGTGAAATTTATGCCGCGACTGCCAGCCAAGCAAGCGCTTGGGTAAAAAGTTGCCTGGGGGACTTTCAAACCAAGCGCTTGCTTGGTAGTGTTCACTTCACCTTATCCCTGTGCTGCGGAGCCCCTTCCATGAACAAGACCGTCCGCATCGGTTGCGCCTCCGCTTTCTGGGGCGACACCTCCAGCGCCGCCGCCCAACTGGTACACGGCGCGCCCATCGATTACCTGGTATTCGACTACCTGGCCGAGATCACCATGTCGATCATGGCCGGCGCGCGGATGAAGCAGGCGGATGCCGGTTATGCCACCGACTTCGTCGAAGTGCTGAGCCCGCTGCTGAGCGACATCGCCGCGAAAAAGATCCGCGTCATCAGCAATGCCGGCGGGGTCAACCCGCAAGCCTGCGCCAAGGCTCTGGCCGCGGCCTGCGAGAAGGCCGGGGTTAACCTGAAGATCGCCGTACTGCACGGCGACAACCTGCAAGCCAAGCTCGGCGAACTGACCAAGGCCGGGGTCAAAGAGATGTTCACCGGCGCGCCCTTGCCGCCCGTCTGCGTCTCGCTAAACGCCTACCTGGGCGCGCCAGGGATTGCCGCGGCGCTGGATCAGGGTGCGGACATCGTTATCACTGGCCGCGTGGTCGACAGCGCCGTGGTCAGCGGCGCCCTGGTACACGAGTTCGGCTGGAGCTGGAGCGATTACGAGCAACTGGCCCAGGCCGCCCTCGCCGGTCATCTGGTGGAATGTGGCGCGCAAAGCACCGGCGGCAACTTCACCGACTGGCGCGAGGTGCCGGACTACGAACACATTGGCTTCCCGATCATCGAAGTCAGCGCCGACGGCAGCTTCACCCTGAGCAAGCCCGAGGGCACCGGCGGCCTGGTAACGCCGTTCACCGTCGGCGAGCAGATGCTCTATGAAATCGGCAACCCACGCGCGTACCTGCTGCCGGATGTAATCTGCGACTTCAGCGCCGTCAGCCTCGAACAAAGCGGCCCCGACCAGGTACTGGTCAAAGGTGCCAAGGGCCTGCCGCCCAGCGATCAATACAAGGTCAGCGCCACCTACCCGGATGGCTTCAAATGCACCGCCAGTTGCCTGATTGCCGGCATCGATGCGGTGGCCAAGGCCGAGCGAGTCAGCCAGGCCATCATCAACAAGACCAGCGAGATGTTCAGCCAGCGCGGTTGGGGCCCGTATCGTGAAGTGAATATCGAGATTCTCGGCACCGAAGCCACCTACGGCGCCCACGGCCAACGCCGCGACAGCCGCGAAGTGGTGATCAAGCTCGCCGTCAGCCACAGCAAGAAGGAAGCCCTGGTGCTGTTCTCCCGCGAGATCGCCCAAGCCTCCACCGGCATGGCGCCGGGCCTGACCGGCATCGTCGGCGGCCGCCCCACCGTGTACCCGGTGATTCGCCTGTTTTCCTTCCTGGTCGACAAGAGCGCTTGCACCCTGGAAGTGGAACTGGATGGCCAACGCACGCCCGTCGCCCTGCCCGACCTGGCGCCATTCAACCCGGCCAGCATCGCCACGCCTGCCGCCGTGCCGCAACCACAAGGCCAGGCCGACGCCTGCGTGCCGCTGATCAAGCTGGCGGTGGCGCGTTCCGGCGACAAGGGCAACCACAGCAATATCGGCGTGATGGCCAGAAAGCCCGAGTATCTGCCGTGGATCGCGGCGGCGCTGAGTGAGGGCGCCGTGGCCGAATGGATGCAGCACGTACTCGACCCGCAAACCGCCAAGGTGTCGCGCTGGTACCTGCCCGGCAGCCACAGCTTGAATTTCTTGCTGGAGAACGCCCTGGGCGGCGGCGGTATCGCCAGCCTGCGCATCGACCCGCAAGGCAAGGCCTTCGCCCAGCAGCTGCTCGAATTCCCGATTCCGGTGCCCCAGGCGCTGGCTGACAGCCTGTCATAAGGACAATAACAATGGCATACGACTCAGTGTTCAAAGCCGGCCTGTTTGCCGGGCAAACCATCATGGTCACCGGCGGTGGCAGCGGTATCGGCCGTTGCACCGCCCATGAACTGGCCGCCCTCGGCGCCCACGTGGTGCTGGTTGGGCGCAAGCTGGAAAAGCTGGAGAAAACCGCGGCGGAAATCCGCGAAGACGGCGGCAGCGTCAGCTGGCAGGTCTGCGACATTCGCGAGGAAGAGTCGGTCAAGGCCATGGTCGCGGCCGTGATTGCCGAGCGTGGGCCTATCCAGCACCTGGTCAATAACGCCGGCGGCCAGTACCCCTCGCCGCTCGCCTCGATCAACCAGAAGGGCTTTGAGACGGTGGTGCGCACCAACCTGGTCGGCGGCTTTCTGGTCGCCCGCGAAGTGTTCAACCAGAGCATGAGCAAGACCGGCGGCAGCATCGTCAACATGCTCGCCGACATGTGGGGCGGCATGCCCGGCATGGGCCACTCCGGCGCCGCCCGCGCCGGTATGGAGAACTTCACCAAGACCGCCGCCGTCGAGTGGGGCCACGCCGGTGTGCGAGTCAACGCCGTGGCGCCGGGCTGGGTTGCGTCCAGCGGCATGGACACCTACGAAGGCGCGTTCAAGGCGGT